>CAMLLE010000589.1 GCA_946480555.1 uncultured Verrucomicrobia subdivision 3 bacterium | reverse complement strand
AATCGCTATAGTGAACTTTGTGCCGGGCTTCTGTTTTCATCCGTGTTCATCCGTGCCCATCCGTGGTTGAAAACAAAACACGATTTCCACTTTTCTCCATCCGGGTTTAACTTGGCTCAGCTATGGTTACCACGGTCCAACATCTCAAGGAACTGGAGCGGACTCAGGAAACTCCCCCCGCGCGACGCTATTCCGGCGAGGTGGTTTACATCTACGCGTTCGACGTCGCTTACGAAATGTCGCGCCAGCCTGTGCGCGAATTGCTGGGGCAACCGGTGGCGCAGTTCGTCGTCGATGCCAGCAAGCGCAGTCCGCGCCATTTGTTCTTCTTCCGTCCTCAAATGGTCCGCCTGCCGCCGCTCGAGCGCATCGGTCCGCACGGTCCGTTGCGGATGGAGCGCGTGGTGAAGCTGCTTCCCGTGGGCGCCATCAGCATCACGGTGCGCGTGCCGTTTGACGTGGAACGCATCGAAGATCTGGTCAGCTTCCACGATTTGCATTTCAGCAACGGTTCGCTCCATGAAGAAGTGCGCCGGCTCGCGGAGGAAGTCCGCCGCGAACTGGAACCGCACTTCGTCCGGCCGATTGCTCAAATGGCGGAAGAGGAGGCTTACACCGTTTTCTGCATCAGCTCGCCGCTGCCGACCGGCACGGAAACGCGCCTCAATGCCGAGCAATGGTGGCGCGCCAATCGCCGTGCGGTGGCGTCGTTGCTCACGCAGGAACCGGACATGGATCATCTCTCCAAGCAGGAAGCGGAGGAATCCACTGGCCGATACCTGAGCTACTACGAGCACGACCTGGTGGTGATCGACTGGGATGCGGCGTTGATCATCGATGAACGGCAGAACTTCGACGAAACGCTCTACATCATGGAGCTCGCAAATCTGCAACTCGCGGAACTCGAGGCTTACGATCGCATCATCGACGATGCGTTGGAACGGTCGTATCGCGATCTGTCCGCGCGCGGGATGCGGGGGCGCCGGGCGACGATGAAGGACTTGCGCGAACTGCGGGTGGATCTGGCGCGGTTCAGCGATGAACTATCGAACATCACGAAGTTTTTCGGCGACTGGCATCTGGCCCGCATTTACGAAAACATCGCCGCGCGGTTCCATCTGGCCGACTGGCACAAGACGCTCGACCGGAAGTTGCAGACGCTCGACGACCTTTACCAGATGTTGAACCACGACCAGACGAACCGCTGGATGCTGATTCTCGAAGCGACGATCGTGTTGTTGTTCATCATCGATTTGATCGTGCTGTTTGTAGGGTTCAGCCATTGACCTTCGTAGGAGACGACGTGAGGAGTCTCTGATCATTTTGGAAAACCGGTTTCCAACGCAGAGAAATCCGTTCAACAGAAGCGAACGGAGAAAACAAAGAAGGAGCGAAGCATCGCACTTGGTTCACTTTGTTCCCTTCTGTGAATCCCAGCAGGAGACGAGGTGACGAGTCTCCAATCTTGGGCTGAATCTTTCGTCTGAAACGCAAAGTCGCCTCTTCGTTGAAAACCCGTTTCTGATGTTCAGAGACTCCTTGCGTCGTCTGCTACGGGGGATCAGAGAGAAGGTGGCGTGAACGGCAAACCGTGGGCCTCAGCGACGGCGCGATGCGTGACGCGGCCGTTCATGACGTTGATGCCGGAAAGCAATGCGGGTTGAAGATTGCACGCGTCCTTCAAGCCGTGATCCGCCAGGCATTCAATGTAGCGATAGGTCACGTTCGTCAGCGCCTGAGTTGCGGTGCGGGCATAGGCGCCGGGCATGTTGGCGACGCAATAGTGAATCACGCCTTCCTCAACGAAGGTTGGATTGTGATGGGTCGTCGGCCGGGAAGTTTCCGCGCAGCCGCCCTGGTCGATGGCGATGTCCACCAGCACGCTGCCCGGCCGCATGCGGCGCAGCATTTCGCGGCGGATCAACTTCGGCGCGGGTGCACCGGGAACCAGCACCGCGCCGATCAGCAAATCCACGCCGGGCAAAATTTCCATCAGATGCGACTCGTTCGAATACAGCGTGTGGGCCGTGTGCAGTGTGATGTCGAGAAATCGCATTCGTTCGAGATCCACTTCGAGGATCGTGACGTCCGCGCCGAGACCTTGAGCCATGCGGGCGGCATTGATGCCTGAAGTTCCGCCACCGAGCACGACCACTTTTCCCGGAAGCACGCCCGGCACGCCGCCCAGCAGCACGCCGCTGCCGTTGCAGTGTTTCGCCAGAAAATAGCCGCCGACGAGCACGGACATGCGACCGGCGATTTCGCTCATCGGTTCCAGCAGCGGCAGACGCCGGTTCACCTCCACGGTTTCGTAGGCGAGCGTTGTCACGCCGGATCGCATCAGCCCATCCGTGAGTTTCCGGCTGGCCGCCAGGTGGAGATACGTGAACAGCAGCTGTCCTTTGCGAAGCAGCGGGAGTTCCGGTTCGAGCGGTTCCTTCACCTTCACAATCAGATCAGCGCGTGAGAAAACTTCGGCATGGGAATCAACCAGCGTGGCCCGCGCCGCTTCGTATTCAGAATCGGGGTAACCCGCGCCCGCGCCAGCACCGCGTTCGACGATCACCTGATGTCCGCGTTGAATGAGCTGGTAAGCGCCGGACGGGAGCAGCGCGACGCGGTACTCCTGATCTTTAATCTCCTTGGGTACGCCAATAATCATAAGGGAAAGGTGCGTTCGTCGTCGCGGGTCGGCCCGGCTGTGGGTGTTTGCGCGGCAGCGGGTGGTTCCGTTGCGGGTTCAATGCGCGGCGCTGGGGAGGTTTCTTCGGCGCGGATGGCTTCAGCCGGTTCGGATTCCACGGACGGCTTCGAGCTCTCCATGGCTC
>CAMLLE010000588.1 GCA_946480555.1 uncultured Verrucomicrobia subdivision 3 bacterium | reverse complement strand
CTCGCGTTGCTGGCAATGACCGGCCCATTCCTCGTGCGCGTCATCACCTCGAACGTTTCCGGCGTGGGCAACAACGTCGGCAAGCTTACCGCAATCGGAACCTTGGGCAGCTTTCTGGGAACGCTGCTGGTCAGTTACGCGCTGCTGCCGTTGCTGCCGAATTCGACTTCGATGTATCTGACCGCAGGAACACTGCTCGCCTTGTGCGGAGTTCATTTCGGGCTCATCAATCGCCGCTCCGCGCAGCCCGTCACCGCGGTGATGGTGGCGGCCGGGGCAATTCTCGCGTTGTATTTCAGTTCTGAACCGAAACGCTCCTCCTTTTTCACCGAGCGGTTTCGCGGCAATTCCCATTTCGGCGAATTGATCGTGCTCGATCGCCGCGACGGCCAGCTCCGGATTCTCTCCAACGACAATCTCGTCCAGAACACTTACGACCCGGCCCGCAAGCAGGGCGTGTCCACCTTCACATACCTGCTCAGTGGGTTGGCCCGCGCGTACACGACCAACATCCACGATGCGCTTTGCATCGGAATGGGCGTCGGCATCGTGCCAATGGAATTTGCGAACGCCGGCGCGCGCGTCGATGTCGTGGAAATCAACCCGGCCATGGTGCCAATCGCCGAAAAGTTCTTTGATCTGCAGCCGGCGAAATTGAATCTGGCCATCAATGACGGCCGTCATTTCTTGAATCGGACCACGAACCGATACGACGCAGTGATCCTCGATGCGTTCCTGGGCGATTCCTCGCCGTCGCATTTGATGACGCGCGAGGCGTTTGAGTCCGTCCGCCGCGTGCTGCGTCCCGGGGGCGTGCTCGTGATCAATGCGTTTTGCGAGCTGGAACCGGGCAAAGATTTCTTCGCGTCATCGCTCAACCGCACGCTGAAGTCGGTATTTGCCGGAGTGAAGATGCACTTTGGCGGCGGACAGATCTACTTTGTTGCGACCGATCGGCCTGACCCTGCGCCGCTGCGAAGAATGGATTTCACCCAGGTTCATCCGGATGTTTACGCGGACGCCTTGACGGCGTTCGAAACCGTCGTAAACACCGATCCGGAGGCCGGTCGCGTGCTGACGGACGACTACAATCCGGTGGAGTTCTACGATGCGAAGAACCGTGAATACGTGCGGCGCAAACTCGCGCTGAACGCGAAGCGGATTCAGCAGTTGTGATTCACTTGGAATAGAGCTCTGCGCTCGTCGGATGGTGGCGCAGTGCTTGGGGAGTTTGCGGCGGTCGCCAGATCGCCGCTACGAGGTTCACGGTATCAAGCCGCGCTTGCGCAGCATTGCTTCCATCGCTTTATCCATCAGCAATTCCGCCACCGGTTTCGAGGTTTCATCCAAAGCCGCGCATGCAGCCTGAAGTTGCTTTGTGTCGCCGATCTTCGTGACCGGGTTTTCTGCGGCCAGAACGGTTTCAACGGCGCCAGCGGCCTGCGTCAGTTGCTGTGCGTAATCCGGTTCCAGATTGGCAGCGCATTCGGCGATGGCCTTCCGCGTGGCGGCGAGCAGTTCGCTCGCTTTTAGCCTGGCCTCGATCCAGCGGCGCGCGGCGAGATCTTCGAAGGCATGTTCGACCGATTCCTCCACCATCTGCTGCACGGCGGCATCGTCCACGTCCACGGCGGATTTCATCTCCACGACCTTCTGTTTGCCGGTGCGGGTATCGCGCGCGAGCACATGCAGGATGCCGTTGGCATCGATCTCGAACTGGACCCCGACCCGCGGGACGCCGCGCGGTGCGGGTTCGAAATCGATCGTGAACCTGCCCAAGCTCCAGTTGTCCTTCGCCCGCTCGCGTTCGCCCTGCAGCACGTGGATCAGCATGTCTTTCTGATTGTCCACGGCAGTCGTGAACATCTCTCCCGCTTTTACCGGAATGGTTGTGTTGCGCGGGATGATCGCGTTCATCAGGCCGCCGAACGTTTCGATTCCCAGCGACAGCGGCGTCACATCGAGCAGCAGCACGTTTTGATAGCCGCCCGCCAGGATCTCCGCCTGAATCGCCGCACCCAATGCCACGGCTTCGTCCGGGTTTTGTGATGTGTTCAGCTGTGGGCCTGAGCCGCGATGAAACTCCGTTCCGAGCCGGATGCCGCCGCGCGTTTCTTCAAAATCAGAACAGCCGAACCATTCGCTCACGAGTTGCCGGACCAACGGCATCCGTGTCTGGCCGCCGACGAGAATCACCTGGTCCAAATCCTTCGCCTCAAGCTTCGCGTCGGCCAGCGATCGCACGCAATGCTCGCGCGTGCGCATCACCACATCACGCGCCAGGGCCTCCAATTCGATGCGCGTGAGCCGGTGGCTGAAGCTGAAATCGGGCGTGAGAAACGGCAGCGCGATCTCAACTTCAGTTTCGCTCGAAAGCTTGATCTTCGCTTGCTCGGCGGCCTCCCGAATGCGCGAGAGCACCCGGAGGGACGAGCTTTGCGAGTCCCCAATTGCGGAAGCAGACTGACCATTCGCGGATGAATAGGGACTTCTGTAACTCGTCCCTCCGAGGTTCAGCCCGATCCGGGGAGCGATCTTCTCCATCAAGAAATCGACGATCCTTTTGTCGATGTCATCGCCGCCCAGTCGAGTGTTGCCGTTGGTGGACAAAACCTGGAGCACACCGTTGTTCAGCTCGAGAATCGAAAGATCGAATGTGCCGCCGCCGAGATCGTAAACGGCGATCTTCGCCTTTTCCTGCAGCCGGTTCAGGCCGTAAGCGAGCGCGGCGGCTGTGGGTTCATTCACGATGCGTTCGACCGTGAATCCCGCCAGTTCCCCCGCGCGCTTGGTGGCGTTGCGCTGCGCGTCGTTGAAGTAAGCGGGAACCGT
>CAMLLE010000587.1 GCA_946480555.1 uncultured Verrucomicrobia subdivision 3 bacterium | reverse complement strand
CAATGCGATCCACCAAACGCGGCCAGAGGACTTTTCCGCCATTGGCAAATGCGCTCGCCGCGACCGCCATTTGCAGCGGCGTCACGTCAATGTAGCCCTGGCCAATGCAAAGATTCGCCGTGTCGCCGTCGGTCCAGCCGCGGCTGACGCGCTGGGCATCGGGAAAAGTCCCGCTCGTTTCCTGGCGTGTGCCCAGGTCGAAACGTTCTCCCAGGTGCAATCGATGGCCCATCGCGACGATCGCCTCGATGCCTGCGCGCAGGCCGTTGTGAATGAAGTAGGCATTGCTGGAGTGAATCAAAGCGCGGCGAAAGTCGTATGATCCGGGGCGCGCGGTGTCGGCAATTTCGCGGCGGCCGACGAAGATGCCGCCTTGTCCCGGCCGGCGCGTGTGTGGTTGCACGATGTAATCGGCATTGGGATCGAGCCCGCGTTCCAAACAAGCCAGCGCGATGATCGGTTTGAAGATCGATCCCGGACGGTAGTTTTCCTGCGTTGCCCGGTTTTTCTCCGCTTGAAGCGAGTGAATCTGGCGGTAGTAGTCAGCCGGAAACGCCCGTCGATTCACATAAAACGAAGGATCGAAGGCAGGTAGCGAGGCCATCGCCAGAATGTCTCCGGTTCGGACATCCATGACGACCCCCGCACCACGCACCGGCTTGGGCGCGTTCGCACCTTCCAAGGCTTTCTCCACCGCTTGCTGGATGGCGAGATCGATTGTCAGAACGACGCTTTTTCCAGGTTCGGCCGGCGACCAGGTGTTTTCGGTCTGACGATAACCGAGGTTGTTTACGAGAACTGACTTGGCGCCGGCGCGTCCGTGCAATTCCGAATCGAAGGCGAATTCGATTCCAATCAATCCACGAAAATCAGGAAGCCGGTAGTCGAACACGGCTAGTTCGCCCTCATCCAGCTTGTCGCTCTGATGCAAATGCCCGAGTACATGCGCGGCTGTCGTGCCGTTGGGATAATAGCGCGTGGACTGAATCTCCAGATCGATGCCGCGCGTGCTGGAAGTCTTCTCTTCGAACCGAGCAACCTCCGTTGGACCGATGCGTTCGGCCACCGGATAGGGCAGGGCCAGGCGGGTGAGATAGTGGCGCTTGAAATCCGCCGGGTCGAACGCAAGCGGACGTCGGATGTCCTCGCTGATTTTCCGAACCGCGTTGCTGGCGACGTTGTAGCGGGTCTTCCAGTAGAGCTGGTCCAGCTGATCGCGTTTCAAGCGCACGTATTGTGTTCGGACCTGAATGTCATTCGCCCAGAATTTCCAGAACGGCGGTGAGTTGGTGACGATCTCGCGCGGGCGCAGAACGCGATATTCCTTCCGGAACTCGTCCTTCAGTTCCTCCAGGTAAAGGCTGATGTTGTAGGTCGGTGCGTTGTCCGCGAGCGTGACGCCCTTCTGATCGAGAATCTTCCCGCGCACGGCCGGGATGCGCACGGTGCGGAACGCCTGCGTCTCGAGGTTCGCCTGATAATCCCGAGCCGAGACGATCTGCACCCACCAAAGACCGGCCGCGAGGACGCCCAGCCCGGCGAGGATCAAGAACGCCAGCAGCCGCATGTGCGGGTCGTTCTTACGCAGTTGATCGAAGATCAGCATGGCTAGAGCGAAGTTCCAGATTCCAAATTCCAAGTTCTAAAGAAGTCCCAACGGAGCGAAGTTCCAATCGCTCGACGGGCTTGGAAACCTGCGCTACGGACGACAGCGGTTGCGTTCGATTGAAGCCTGGAGCTTGAAGCTTCTTTGGAACTTGGCCCTTGGAATTTGGAACTTCTCATTTCCTTCCCCTCCGGATTTCCCGGTCCGTCCGAAAGCTCGTTTCGTTCGCGCGCGGGTAGTTCAAGGTCCGATCAAAGATGCCGAGCACTTTGAACCAGACCGGTGTCGCGATGCCGCCGCCGACCGAAACCACAATCCATTGCCAGAGCGATCCCCAGCCGAGCAGCGGTGGTTCGCCCTTCGTCAGGATGAACAGCACGGTCAGCACGGGAACGATCGCGCTGGCGCTCAAACCCAGTACGAACTGCGCGAAAAGCTGGTCGCGCAAAATCAGTTCGCGCTGGGAATGAACGAACAATCCCACCAGCAGCAACGGCGCGACGGTGACGCCCAGAGGATTGGCGGAAAGCGAATCGAAGAGCAGGCCGCCCACCAGCGCAGCAGCGGCGGTGGTCGGCAGTCCGGTGGAAAGGCCGGCATAAACCATGAGCCCCGGCAACAAGTGCAGCTGGGCTCCGAGCAGCGAGCGGAGCCCTTGGAACGCGGCTTCGCAGAAAACCGCGAGGGTCGCGGCGAGCAAAACCAGGATGGAAGTGAGCGCCGTCATGGAAACAACACCCAAACTTCGTCCAAGGCGCTCAGGTTTGCCGAAATTTTCACGCGCGCCTCAACCTGCAATCCGAATTCAACTGACCGTGAATCCACGATTCGTCCGATGAGGATTCCCCTTGGAAAAACACCTCCGAGCCCGCTGGTGTAAACGTCCAGGCCGGGCTGGAGGTTGGCGTTCTTGGAAAGATGAAACATGTCCACGAGCGAGCCGTCGAACGGTCCGCTGGCGCCGATCACACCAGTGTCGCCGGTTTCATTCGCGATCTGGCCGGACACCTTGCAGTTTGGATCACCAAGCAGCACCACTTGGGAGCGATCATAGGAAACCGAGGTCACACGGCCGACCAGACCCTCCGGGGTCAGCACCGGCAAATCCGGCCGGAGGCCATCGCGCGACCCGCGATCGATCTGCACGGTGCGCCACCAGTTCGCCGGATCGCGCAACACGACCCGGGCGAGTTTGAGATTCCATTTCTTCTGTTGCTGCCAGCCGACGAGC
>CAMLLE010000586.1 GCA_946480555.1 uncultured Verrucomicrobia subdivision 3 bacterium | reverse complement strand
GGCGTAGAAGATCGCGTGCGGCTTGAAACTCCAGTTGCCCGCGCGTCTGGTCCAACAGGATGCGATCGAGATGTTCCACCGCGGCCGGTTTCAGCGACGAAAGCTCCAAGCTCGCCTGCATCGCTTCCGCGATGGAATCGAAGAAGAAGAGCGCGAGTCCCTTTTCCTCCGGCAGCGGAACGAGCTTCAGTTCGGCAGAAACGATGGCAGCGAGCGTGCCCTCGCTCCCGCAGATCACGTTCATCAAATTTCCCGGCTGCTTCAGGCAACGCGCCAAGCCGTAACCCGGCCACCGTTTCACCAGCCCCGGCGGGAACCGTTCCTCAATCAAGAGCGAATTCAACTGGACGAGATCCTCCAGCAAATCGCGCTGGTGCGGCAGGCTGTCGTGCGTTTCCGAGACTTTCGCAAACTTGCCATCGGCGAGAACAAGGTCGATACGCGAAATATGGTCCGCCGTGGTTCCATAGAAGGGCGCATGCGCCCCGCTGGAATTGTTGGCCACCATCCCGCCAATGGTTGCGCGCGAACCAGTGGCCACATCCGGGCCGAAGCCGAGTCCGTACGGCCGCAGAAACCGGTTCAGATGATCCAGCACCACGCCGGCTTCCACGCGCACCGTGCGGCGCTCCAGATCAAGATCGATGATCTGGCGGTTATGCCGGGCAAAGTCCACCACGAGCCCCTCTCCGATCGCACCGCCAGCGAGGCCAGTTCCTGCACCGCGCGGAATGATGGCGATGCCGGCTTCATCTGCAGCGCGCAGAATGGAACAGGCTTGCTTCACGCTTTTTGGAAAGGCCACCGCGAGCGGCTCCACCTGATAAGGCGAAGCATCCGTGGCGTAGAGCTGGCGGGTGGCATTGTCGAAGGCCACTTCACAGCCGGTCGAGCCAAGCGTCGAGATTAGCTGGGCGGAACTCATCGAGCCGACCGCAACCTATCGGCGGAGTGCAGCGTTGACAATGCCGGAAGCCGCTCTCCTGCTCGTTCTCCTCTTAATTCTAATCATAATCTTGATTGCGCCCTGCCAAGCCGCCCGCAAAACAGATTTCGATTTTGAGTTAAGAATTTGGTTCCAGAGCCGGACTGAACGGAAAGTCAGCGCCGCTGTCCATTATGCGGAGCGCAACGGAAGTCAAACTTGCTTCGTCGGTTTGCGCCGGGCAAAACTGAACGACCGAATGAACTGCATTGGCAATCCGGTTTTTAGGATGATGCTTCGCACGCCGCGAATCGCATTGCTGCTCGTGCTGGCGCTGTTCGCGCTATCGACCAACTCACATGCAGCTTTGTCCGCGTCACTCGAACCGCAACAAGTTTCACTCGGGGAAGCGGCAACGCTTTCATTGACGTTTTCTGGGCGCGGCCCGGCTTCAACCCCGACGCTGCCTGAGGTGCCTGGACTTCAGTTCTCCGCGCCGAGCCAATCGACGAGCGTCTCCGTCGTCAACAACGCGATGACTTCCACCGCCACGTATTCTTACGAAGTGCGGGCTCAACGCACGGGTGAATTCAACATTCCCCCCATCCCCGTCACAGTTGGAAACGAACGCCTCGCGACGCAGCCGTTCAGGCTGGTTGTCGTGCCCACCAGCTCCTCGTGGCCTCCCGGCGCAGCGGAACCGCTGGTCATCTTGAAGCTCGAGCCGCCCAAACCGGAGGTTTACGTCGGCGAAGTCCTGACGGTTGAAATGAAGCTGCACATCCACAGCTCCATTCAGAATCTGGCCGGCCTCCAGTTCGCCAGCATCTCGGCAGAAGGTTTCAATGTCGGCAAATACGTGGATCTCCAGCAAAGCCGCGTTCAGATCGGCAACGCCATTTACACCGTGATTCCCATCCAGATGGCCATCACGCCAATCCGGGCGGACACGCTGACAATCGGCCCGATCGCGGCGCGCATGGCGGTTCAACTGCCGAACGCGCGGCGCCAGAGGGACATGATGAACCCGTTCGGAATGTTCGAGCATCGCGAGCAGCGGGAGGTGAACGTGGCGACCGAGCCCGTAACCGTGATTTCAAAGACCCTGCCGCGCGACAACGTGCCGGCGGGATTCGCGGGTGCGATTGGCAATTTTCAACTCAACTTCAGCGCCAGCCCGACGAACATCGCCGCGGGCGATCCGATCACGGTGAAAGTGCAGATCAGCGGCCGTGGTGCATTCGATGGATTGGCGTTGCCGGAGCAGCCGGGCTGGAAGGAGTTCAAAACCTATCCGCCGACTTCGAAGATCGAGACGAGCGGCCCGCTGGGGATCGACGGCACGAAGAGCTTTGAACAAGTCATCGTTCCGCAAAACACCGAAATCGCCGCGCTGCCGGAGTTCGTTTTCAGCTACTTCGATCCCGAGAAGCGCGCCTATCAAACATTGAAATCAGGCCCGGTGCCGCTGACCGTTCGCCCAGCTGGTTTCACACCGCCGCCCGCCATTGCCAGCGCAAAGACCCAGACGCCTGAACCGGCGGCTGACGTTCTGCCCATCCGGCAGCGCATGGGAACCGTGCTTGCGCAGAGTACACCGTTGGTAACGCGCCCGGCATTCCTCGCGGCGCAGACAATCCCGCTGCTTGCGTTGATCGCCGCGTTTGCGTGGCGCAAGCGGAGCGAATCGCTGGCGAACAATCCGCGGCTCGAACGCTGGGAGCGCGTGTACTGGTACACACTGTTCGCGCTGGCGGGGCCCGTCACGCTGCCCGTCTACTGGTGGATTCACGTGTGGCCGGCGCCGTACGAGCCGGTGGTGGACGAGAGCGGCGCCCCCGAACACAACCCGAAGGTGCCGCCCTACGTGCGCGAGTTCCTCGCCCATCTGCCCGCGGCGGAGTACGTCGACGTCGGCGG
>CAMLLE010000585.1 GCA_946480555.1 uncultured Verrucomicrobia subdivision 3 bacterium | reverse complement strand
GATAGCGATGATGATTTCTTTCATAGCACGATGAAGGCGCCGCCAATTCTGCCTCCGACTGACGACGCGCCTTGTATGGGTTGAGTGGGTCTCACGTTCGATCCGGACACCTCATCCGGCACGCACCGTGGTTAACAGAAACGCTTTGGGCAGGCCAATATAAATCCGGGAACAAATTCGAACTGAGCGGCGCGAGCAGGACCGTGGAGCAACATCCCGGTTTCGTGGGACTCGTGCAACTCGTCCCTCCGGGAAAGGCTACTTCGCCACTTCCACGCAGCGGGTTTCGCGAATGACGGTGACCTTGATCTGCCCGGGATATTGAAGCTCAGATTCGATCCGGCCGGCAATCGTCCTCGCCAGCATGAACGCTTCCTCGTCGTTGATCTTCTCGGGTTGGACGAACACGCGCAGCTCCCGGCCGGCCTGGAAAGCGAAGCTCTTTTCCACGCCCGGATAGCTGGACGCAATCTTCTCCAAATTCTCAATCCGCTTCAAATACGTCGTCATCGTCTCGGAGCGTGCGCCCGGACGCGACGCGCTGATGGCGTCCGCAGCGCTGACAAGAATTCCCAATGGCCCCACCGGCGGCACATCATTGTGATGCGAAGCCACGCCGTTCACCACGGCTTCCGATTCTCCGAAGCGCTTGATGAGATCGGCGCCGACGATGGCGTGCGGCCCTTCGATTTCGTGATTCACAGCCTTGCCGATGTCGTGCAACAGCCCGGTGCGCTTGGCGATCGTGACGTCCATGCCAAGCTCGGCAGCCATCAGGCCCATCAAGTGCGCGACTTCAACCGAGTGATCGAGAATGTTCTGGGAATAGCTGTGGCGGAAGTGGAGGCGGCCGAGAATCTTGACTAAATCAGGATGCATCGGCGGCAACCCGGCACGAGCCACCGCGTCCGTGCCGAGGCGTACAATAGTTTGATCCATTTCCTGGTTCACCGCGGCGACCACCTCATCAATGCGTGTGGGATGAATGCGGCCGTCTTGAATCAGCCGCGACATCGCTTCGCGCGCCACTTCACGCCGCACCGGATCGAAGCCGGAAATCACGACCGCGCCCGGCGTGTCATCGACCAGGATCGTGACGCCGGTTGCTGCCTCGAACGCGCGGATGTTCCGGCCTTCACGCCCGATGATGCGGCCTTTGATTTCATCGCTCGGCAAAGCGACGGAAGCTGTGGTGCCCTGGAAAGTGTGATCGCTGGCGTAGCGTTGAATGGCGATGCTGATGATCTGGCGCGCCTTTTCCTCCGCATGATGCCGCGCGTCATCGAGAATCCGGCGGGCGAGGATATTGGCGTCCTGCAGCGATTCCTGTTCGATTTCTTTGAGAAAAAGCTCGCGAGCTTCAACGGCGCTGAGTTGGGCGACGGACTGCAATTGTTCGCGGCGCTGGCGGATGAGCCCGGCCAGTTCCTGTTCGCGTCCGGCAATTTGTTTGCTGCGCTGCTCAATTGATTCCAGCTGTTCCTTGAAGCTCTTTTCTGTTTCCAGAACGCGGTGCAGCTGGGCGTTCAACAGGGTTTCGCGTTCGGCGAGGCGGCGTTCGCTTTCCAAACGTTCAGCGCGTTGAGTGGCGAAGGAAGCTTCGGTTTCAGCACGCAGGCGGAGCGTTTCCTGGCTTGCGGCCGCGGCGGCTTCGCGTTTCAGGGATTCAGCCTCGGAGCGCGCTTTGTCCAAAGCAGCCTGGATTTCAGCGTCGCGGGCGCGCTGGGAATTGCGTTGAAGCCACCAGAGAATTGCAGCTGTCAGCGCCGCCCCTGCGCCGAAGAGAGCCGCGCCTTCGATGATGTTGGCCAACAGAATCATTCCAAAACCAACCGGCGGCAATCAATCCAGCGGGTCGGCGTCACAATACGGTCCAGCGTTACGTCATGCGCTTCCACCGGCACCGATGGCACGATCTGTTCATCAAAGGCGACGCCGCACTTGGTGCCGCGAACGGCAGTGAGCAGGCGATCATAGAATCCTTTCCCGCGTCCCAGCCGGTTTCCGCGCGTGTCGAACCCTATCCCAGGCACCAGAATCAAGTCCAGCTGGTTTAGGGGAACCGCAGGGCAATGTGGTGCAGGTTCGCGCAAACTGAACTGGCCGATCGCGATGTCCGCTTCGATGTTCTGAATTCGACACGGTACATAGCGTTGCGAACGGGAATCGAATCGCGGCAGACAGACTGTCTTTTGGGCCGCGAGCGTATCCAGCAGCAACGGCCAGATGTCGAGTTCCTCGCCGAGCGGCGCGTAGAAGAAGATCGAGGCGGCATCGCGCCACTCGGATTGTTGGTCGAGAAGTAGCCGCGTTGCCTGCGAAGCAGCCGTTCGCTGCGATGCTGATATGGCACGGATCGTCGCGCGGAGCAGTCTGCGAAGCTCGGGTTTCGGATCCATGGCATGAACCTCAGGCCAGGGGAATTCCAGCAACGGATGAAGCCAGCGCCATCTGGCCGCAAGCTGAAGCTTCGGTCCACCGAGAGTTTGCCTTCGACATCGGACGCGAGGAAATCACAACCGCGTGCGCTTTGCAACGGATGGGGGGTGAAAACTGTGAATGAGCACGCGGCAACATGCGGCGAAATTTCTTTTCTTGCGCAAGCGGAAGAGAGTGGTTCATTATTTCGGCCCTGCGTGCGCATATGGTGGAATTGGCAGACACGCTACTTTGAGGTGGTAGTGGAGCAATCCGTGCAGGTTCAAGTCCTGCTATGCGCACCAATTTTCCTCCCCGGCTTAATCTCCTGAACTGATTTCTGCGATGTGAGGGAAAGTCCCCGCGGAAAGCGCTATTCCAGTTAGCGCGCGGCCGCAACTCGGTCGCACAACAGGCCGATCAGCCGGTTA
>CAMLLE010000584.1 GCA_946480555.1 uncultured Verrucomicrobia subdivision 3 bacterium | reverse complement strand
GAAGTGCTGCCAGAGCCGTTGAAACCAGGATTGTTTTCATAAACCAAGTTCCGTTTGACCGCATCCGCCAAAGTATAATCCTTTTTTGGAAAAAGTCTGGCAGCATCAAACCCGACCCTTAAACTCCGCGCAACATGGAAAAGGTTTTCGTCACCGGCGCGGCCGGATTCATCGGCAGTTCCCTGGCGGATCGCTTGCTCGCGGAAGGCAAATCGGTCGTGGGCTGGGATAATTTTTCCACCGGCCAGCTGGAATTCGTCACGTTTGCGGAGCGTCATTCCAACTACCGCCTGGTGCGCGGCGACAATCTGGATCTCGCTGCACTCACGGCAGCAATGGCCGGCTGCGACACGGTTTTCCATCTCGCAGCCAATGCCGATGTGCGCTTTGGTCTGAACCATCCGCGAAAGGATCTCGAGCAAAACACCATCGCGACCTTCAACGTTTTGGAAGCGATGCGCGCCAATGGCATCAAGCGAATCGCCTTCAGCTCCACTGGCAGTGTGTACGGCGAAGCAGCGGTGATTCCCACGCCCGAAGATGCGCCGTTCCCGATTCAAACTTCGCTCTACGCCAGCTCCAAAGTCGCCGGCGAAGGTTTGATTCAATCTTACTGCGAAGGCTTCGGCTTCGAAGGCTACATCTTCCGCTTCGTTTCGATCCTCGGCGAACGCTACACGCACGGGCACGTGTTCGATTTCTACAAGCAACTCGTCGAACATCCCGGTCACCTGAAGGTTCTCGGCGACGGCACCCAGCGCAAAAGCTACCTCTACATCGCCGATTGCCTGTCCGCGATGCTGCACGTGATGAAGCTCGGCACGGCGACAAAGGCGAAGCATCGGGTGGAAATTTACAATCTCGGCACGGATGAATACGTGCAGGTGAACGACTCCATCGGCTTCATCTGCGCGGCGCTGGGCTTGAAACCGCGGATGGAATACAGCGGCGGCAATCGTGGCTGGATCGGTGACAACCCGTTCATCTTTCTCGACACGAAAAAGATTCGCGCCACCGGCTGGGAACCGGAACTGACGATCGAGCAGGGAATCATCCGCACGCTGCAATGGCTTCAGCAGAACCAATGGGTTTATGAGAAGCGGGCGTGAGTGAGGCATGTTGGGAACATTCAACAATGAACATTCAACGTTCAACATTCAGTGAGAACGGCAAAGCGGCAGCTTTGCCCTGTCCTGATTTGGTAGGGCGGAGCTGCCGCTCCGCCCCATATTCATCTCAATCGTTCCGTATAGGCCAAGCTTGAACCATGACCCGGATCCCTCCCCTTGAGCGTTGAATGTTCAATGTTGAATGTTTCCCCCTCCCAACATGGCACCGCTTAAAATAACCATCCTCGGCTTGTGGCATCTCGGCACCGTCACTGCCGCTTGCTGCGCGAAGCATTTCCGGGTGGTCGGGCTCGACTACGACGCCGCCAACATCACGAATCTCTCTGAAGGCAAAGCGCCGTTGTTCGAACCCGGTCTCAACGAACTGCTGGCCGCCGGCCTCGCGTCGAAGTCCCTCTCGTTTACGGCCGATCCGAAACTCGCCTGCGCTGACGCAGACATGCTCTGGCTTTGCACGGACACGCCGGTAAATGAGAACGATGAGTCGGACGTTGATTCCGTGTTGGATCAACTTCGCCGCGCACTGCCGCATCTTCGGGCGGGAGCCATGGTCCTGATTTCGTCGCAACTTCCCGTCGGCACTTGCTCGCGACTGGAAAAGGAATTTCCTCAATTTCACTTTGCCTGCTCGCCCGAGAATCTGCGGCTGGGCAAAGCCATCGAATCGTTTGAAAAAGCGGAACGCGTCGTGGTTGGATCCCGAACCGACGCTCCCAAGGAGAAGCTCCAGCAGCTCTTCGCGCCTTTCTCGCCGCAGGTGTTGTTCATGCGCACGGAATCCGCCGAGATGGTGAAACACGCGTTGAATTCGTTCCTCGCGGTCTCCATCACGTTCATCAATGAAATCGCGCGGCTGTGCGAACTCACCGGCGCGGATGCGAAGGAAGTTTCTGCCGGACTGAAAAGCGAGGCACGGATCGGCCCGCGTGCGTATCTCGGGCCGGGCGGACCGTTCGCCGGCGGCACACTCGCACGGGATGTCGTGACGCTCACCAAGATCGCGAACGAACGCAACGAAACGCTGGCGCTCATTCCCGCCATCAAGCAGAGCAACGATCAGCATCGGAGCTGGACGTTCCGCCGCCTGCAAACGCGTTTCGGAGATTTGAGAGGAAAGCGATTTGCCGTGCTCGGGCTGACTTACAAACCCGGCACGGACACGTTGCGACGCAGCGCGGCCATTGAACTCTGCCAGCAATTGCTCGCCGCAGGCGCGAAGGTTCAGGCTTGCGATCCCGCGGTGAAATCGCTGCCGCCGGAACTGGGTGGGATTGCGTTGGTGAACGGAATTGAAGCTGCCTTGCAACAAGCAGACGCGGCGGTGGTTTGCACCGAATGGCCGGAGTTTCGGAGTGCAGATTGGACTGCGCCAGCGGTCGCCATGCGCCAGCGCGTCTTCATCGATGCGAATCGCTTCCTGGAAAAGGAATTGAAAGGCGTGCCGGGCGTTGAGCATCTTTCGGTCGGTCGCGCTTTATGAAACTTTCCAAACGCAACGCTCTCATCACCGGCGGCAGTCAGGGACTCGGCCAGGCCATCGCGGAAGCTTACGTCCGCGAAGGCGCCAGCGTCGTCATCTGCGCCCGCGACGAAAAGCTGCTGTTCCAGACGCGCGATGAACTGCGCAAACTCGCGAAATCCGGGCAGAAGATTTCCGCCAGGGCCTGCGACGTGGCGTCGGAATCGCAAGTGAATGCCTTGGTCGAATTCACTCTGGGCG
>CAMLLE010000583.1 GCA_946480555.1 uncultured Verrucomicrobia subdivision 3 bacterium | reverse complement strand
TTTACGTGACGCATGACCGTTACGAGACACTGTCGCTGGCGGACGAGATGATCGTGTTGATGAACGGCAAGGTGGCGCAGCAGGGAAGAACTCAGGACGTGTTCAGCCGACCCTCGAATCTGAACGTGGCCGGAATGCTGACGGTGGAAACGATCCAGACGGGCCAGGTCGTCATGATCTCTGATGGCCTCGTGACTGTGGAAGTTGGCAAGACGCTGCTGTCGGCGGCGGAATCGAATCTTCCGCGCGGAACAATTCACGTTCACGTCTGCATCCGTGGCGACGACGTGATTCTCCTCAAGGGCGCAGACATGCCGAGCAGCGCCCGGAATCATCTGGCGGCGACGGTCGCCGCAGTTGCTCCCGAAGGTGCCTTGATGCGCATCGACCTCGACTGCGGATTCCCGCTCGCTGCATTGCTCACGAAACAATCCTGCGAGCAGATTGGTTTGATGCCGGGCGACCGCGTCGTGGCGTTGGTGAAAGCACCAAACATTCACCTCATCCCACGCTGAATTCTCGCCTGCAAACTAATCGGAACCTTGCGCCGCTTCGATACGGAAACATGCGGTCGGAATCTGGGTGGAACAGCCAACCTGGCTGTTTTCGGCGGCAACCTGCCGCCGAATTCGACGCTCTCGAAATTGGATCCGTTTCGTGCCAGTTCGCGTCCCGGATATTTCGAGCTGGCTAGCTCAAAACAACGGTTGCCGGTTCCACCCTGATTCCCACGGGATCGCTCCGGCTCAGTTCAGCCATCAGCACCTGATGTCGGACGGGACCAGACTTTGCGGGCGAGGACCACGACGGAATTGCCGAGAAGAACCCATGAGATCCAGTCCCACAATCCATCGCCCATCAATCCGGCGAACAGTCCGATCGCGGTCATGACGGCGATAATGATTGGCATTCGGTGGGTTGACCTTTTGTTGGGCTTCATACGGATTTGGCCGGTGTTGAAGCCCCCGCGTCCAAGGTGCCATCGCGGTAATCCAGTTCCACCGGTTGTCTGCGCTTCACCCACCAGAGATAGAGACCGGACAGAAGCACGATGATCGTGATCACATCGAGGATGGCCCAAAGGATCTGCAGCGGCAGGCCGCCGTAATCACCGAAGTGCAACGGTTGCGAGACCAGCAACGCCACGATGTACCACGGCATGTCCCGCGTGGCGCTGAACTCGCCGGTCGCCGCATCGATCAGCACGGGCTTGAGCATGCGGGAGTTGAATGCCGCTTTTCCTCGCAGGAAAATCGCGTAGTGATGGTTCCCGGAAAACGCCGTGCCGGGAAACGTGGCGAAGGCAAATTCCATCGAAGGTTCTTTGGCCAGCGCAGCATCGACGGCCTTTTGAAATGAAGCGTAAGTCGTCGGCGCCGGCAGTTCCTTATAGGGTGCGATCATTGTCCCCAGCTCCCGAAATTGCCACAGCTTGAGCAGCGAATCCGCCCACGTGTTGAGCATGCCGGTTCCGCCCACCACCAGCGCCCAGACGACCGTTCCGATTCCCAGCACGTTATGCAGGTCGAGCCACTTCAATCGGCGTCCCCTGGTTCTCCTGACAACTCCAAACGAACGGTCCCGCATGAACGGCGCGTAAAGAACAACGCCAGAAATCAGTGCCAGGAGGAACAACCCCGCCATCACCCCAAGGAACAGCTTTCCAGGAATGCCCATGAACATGTCCACGTGCAGCCGGAACAGCCACTCGACCAAGCCGCCCTCGCCAACGCGCGTCGTGCCGAGGACTTCTCCCGTCCGGGTGTCCACGAAGATTCCGGTGTCTTCCGCAAACGGCGCTTCGGGAGTTTTTCCCAGACCGACGTAGAGCCGTTCCTCTTCACCGGCTTCGGTGAAGACCAGATGCACCACCTCGCCCGGACGCTCCTTTTTCGCCGACTCAATCAAAGCATCGAAGCTGGCGAAAGGAGTGCCCGCCGGAAGTTCTGCTGGATGCTTTTGATCCGACAGCAGGTGATCCAGTTCGTGATGAAAGATCAGCGGCAGCCCAGTCAGGCACAGCATCAGCAGGAAGAGCGTGCAAATGAGACTGGTCCATGTGTGAACCCAATACCAACGCCGGATGACTGCGGCTGAGATCATTTCCATTTCAACGAAGCCGGGGTCAGAAGTCGAACCGCAACGAGCCGATGACCGTCCGGGTGGCGGCGGGCTGCACCATCGTGGCCTGGCCGATGGCGTAATAGTATTCCTCATCGAAGAGGTTTTTCACGTTCAGCTGAACGCGCCAGTTGTTCCGGCGATAAAAGGCAACCGCGTCAGCTTGCACGTACCCGTCCAGCGTTCCCGTGTTCGCATTGTCCACCGCGACATCGGTCGCGAAGAATGCGCCGCCGCCAAAACCAAATCCCTTGAGCGCGCCTTCCTGAAACTCATACGTGTTCCAGAACGAACCACAGTGCTCGGGTGAGCCGTAACGGCGATTGCCGTTGTTGGCGCCGGTTGGATCATTCTCGATGATCGCGTCCACATAGGAATAGTTCCCGCGCACTTTCCAACCCGGCAGCGGGTGGTACGCAAGATCCAGTTCCACGCCGCGGCTTCGCTCGTCACCCGCGTTGATCGAATACAGCGGATTGGAGGGATCGGTCCCTGCCACGTCAAACTTGTTGATTTGAAACACGGCAGCGGAAGCGACAAGCCGGCCAGCAAGCCAGTCCGTCTTGGCGCCCAGCTCGAACTGCCGTGCGCGTTCGGGATCGAGCACGGTGCCTGGAGCGGTGGCCAGCGCGAAGTTTCGGAAGGACGAACTTGATTCCGAATAGTTGAAATACAACGACACCGGTTTGGCCGGCTTGAAGAGAATTCCCGCAGTGGGGTTGAACAGTGT
>CAMLLE010000582.1 GCA_946480555.1 uncultured Verrucomicrobia subdivision 3 bacterium | reverse complement strand
GAATCCAAACATACCGCTGGTTCTCCGCTTTCAGTTCACGACTGAGGCTTGGGTTCGGGCTTCGTGGCGAGGCTGTCAACCGGACGGTGGTTGGAGAGCCAGGACGATGTTCAACGTTCACTCCTTCAAGAGATGATCTTTGCCAGCCAGTCGCTCCCTGCAAGAAAGACGAGTTCGTAGGGACTACGGTTCGCTCGAAGCGGTGATGCCAAAGCAAGACAGTGCATGCCGCGAGAAGGCAACCTGAAAACACCCAGGCGATTAGCCGGGGAATCCGTGGTCTCAATTGCGTATTTCCATCTGATGTCGCCACGGCGCCACGGTGTTACGCGCCGGAGGGTTTCGAATCAAGCCTCGATTGCAGTGCAAGCGCCTGCGGCTCCCTCCACCAAGATCCATGGGGTGGACACGCGGCCACATGCGGCGCTGAAGGATCCTTCGGACAGTCAATTGCGGATCGGATCGGATCGGATCGGCGAGCAAACCGAAGCCTTGCTCGTGACCAAGGTTCTTTTCCGAGTCTCCCACCTCACGCGCGGGGGGGCTGCCGATTCAGAAGGTGGACGATGTTCCCACGCAGGCAAAAGCCTGATCGAATGCCAGCGCTTGCTTCGCGCCAACGGCACACCCTCGGCTGACTTGAGCCGGTCAACGCGGGAGTCAGTTCAAGGAACACGGCTGACGTGAAGAGAGGCGAGTTCCTGACCTCGAGTTGAATTCCGGCGCGAGCCCTGCCCGGCGGCAAGCATTCCGAACTCAATGAAAAATTCCCAAGCGCTGCGCACAGGGATGTGTTCGAACATAAATCCAGCCGCAGCTGAAATTGGGCGCGCCGTTTCCTGAAGCATGCGCTGAAACATGGAAAACCGCGCGGACCAACCGATGAGCCTTCCAGAATCATCGCCCCGCCCAGTTCATTTGCCCGCCCTTCGCGATCTTGATCTCGCGCGTTTCAGATCCATGGCGCAATTGCGCCGCATTGCCCGCAAGCGAATGGATCGTCGCCTTCACAAGTTTTTCATTCCGCCATTCGATATCCACTTCGAAGCCGCCGCGCGCGCGCAGTCCTTTGACCGAGCCACTCGGCCACGCTTTCGGAAGCGCCGGCAGCAGGTCGATGACGTAGCCTTCCGCAGCGGTTTTCGGATCGGTGAATCGCTCGTGGCTTTGCAGCAGCATCTCTGTGATTCCAGACACCGCGCCGAAATTGCCGTCGATCTGGAACGGCGGATGCGCATCGAACAGGTTTGGATACGTCCCACCCGCGCCAGACATCACCGTGCGAGTCTGTTCCGTGGAACGCAGCTGATAGGAGAGCAACCGATGCGCGCGATCGCCGTCCCGCAGCCGCGCCCAGAAATTTTCCTTCCACGCGATGGACCATCCCGTCCCGTCATCGCCGCGAATCTCCAGCGACTTCCTCGCGGCTGCGGCCAGGTCCGGCGTGCCGAGCGCGGTGATCTGATCGCCTGGATGAAGCGGATACAAATGCGACACGTGACGATGATGAATGTCCTTCGCGTTCAAGTCCCAATCGCCGTTCCATTCCAGCAATTGACCCGCTTTTCCGATTTGCAGCGGACGAATGCGATCGCGCGCGGATTCCAACTTCGCCTTGAACTCCGCATCCGCGCCCAGCGCACCGGCAGCGCGCGCGGTCTTGTCGAACAAGTCCCAGACAATCGCACGTTCCATCGTGGCACCTTCGGTTATGCTCGACGTCACGCCCGTGTCCGTGGTGAAGGTGTTTTCGGGCGATGACGATGGAGAGCTGATCAGCTTGCCGTCTTCACCTTCGATCAAGTTCGCCAGCCAGAACTCCGCCGCACCGCGCATCGCAGGATAAACCCTGCGGAGATACTCCTTGTCCTGTGTGAACGCGTAATGCTCCCACAAATGCCGGCAATGCCAGCCGCTGCCGCCAAACCAGATGCCCCAAGTCAGCCGCGCGCCCGGGCTGGTCCAGCTCCAGCCGTTCACCGTGTAACCCACCACCCAGCCCGGCGTCTCCGGCCCGAAATACGCCCGCGCCGTCTTCGTGCCGGGCGCGACGGTATTCGTCGTCATGCGCAACATCGGCAGGTGCATCTCGCTGAGATTGGCCATCTCCGCCGGCCAGTAGTTCATCTCGTAATTGATGTTTGACTTGTAGTCGCACTTCCAAGGCAGATCGAGACCGTCGCCCCAGATGCCTTGGGAATTGGACGGCAGCGGATTCTCCGCCCGGCTGGAGCAAATCAAAAGGTAACGACCGAACTGATAGAACAAGGCCGCGAACGCCGGGTCATTCCTGCCGTCGCCGTAATGCTTCAAGCGCTCGTCGGTGGGCAGACCCCACGGCTCAATCGTAGCGGCAGGCATCTTGCCTGACGCCACACCGCCCAATTCCAATTTCACGCGGCGGAAATATTTTTGGTAATCCGCCACATGCGCGGACTTGAGCTTGCCGTAGGATTTTTTTGCCGCGCTTTCCATCAGCTTCGCCGCAACGGCCGGATCTGCGCCGCGATATCCTTTGTCGTAGTCCAAAGCAAATGACGTCCCGCACGTCAGCAGCACGACGGCTTCCGTTGCTCCTTCCACCTTCAAGCTGTCCCCTGCTCCGCTGACCCTGCCGCCTTTGACCTGAATTCGCGCGTGAACTTCGTAATCGAGATTCCCCTTGAGCCTCGGCATGTCCGTGTTGCCCGTCATGACGAGCGTGTCATCGCCTTCAAGATGCGTCGCGGCCGAACGAACGCGCGACAGCTTCACTGTGAAATTCAATCCGCCTTTCGTGCTGCTCGTCAGCCGCTGAACGAGCACCTGATCCGGCGCGCTGGAGAATATCTCCCGTTGGAACTTCGTTTTGCCAACC
>CAMLLE010000581.1 GCA_946480555.1 uncultured Verrucomicrobia subdivision 3 bacterium | reverse complement strand
CGATCGCGCCGGCGCGGCGAAACAGTTCTCGACAGCGCTGGAAGGGCTCGCATAGAGTCGCGCCCAATCGAAGGTGAACATGCAGCAGCACATCAAGGCCCTTTCCTATTTTCGAATCGCCGCCTGGTTCGCCCTGGCAATCCTCGCGTTTGCCGCACCGGCGACAGCGCAGGTGACTTTCGGCGCGAGGGTTTCCCATTCCTCCATCGGCACGAACATGCCGTTCACCTATACCATCGGCGTCACCAACACGAGCGGCTTCACGAGCACGTTCCGCGTCACGAGCAGTTTCTTCAACGCGTGGGTGATGGAAGTGGGGGCGACCAATACTCCGTCCTCTTCGATCTACACGAATGACAATGGTGTCCCCACGTTTATTTTTCCGAACCTGCCGGTCAATTTCATCGGCACCGGGCAGCTCACCGTTTTCGCGACGAACAGCACCACGCTGACAAACTTCGTGGACATTTTTTTGGATTCCCAAACCAACATCTTCGAGACCGATGTTCTGGTGACCACGGTCACCAACGTGACCTTGACCCAGTCCGACTTGTCCGTCGGCATCCAGGTTCCCGCCGCGCCCATCCTGGTCAACGACAACTTCTCTTACACCGTCACGGTCACAAACAGCGGGTCGTTTCCGGTTTCCAATGTCGTCCTCAGCAATCTGCTCCCCAGTGGATTGACGTTCCGCAACGTCTCCAGTTCCAACCGCGCCAATATCTCCATTGGAAATCTGGCTGCCAACGCGGGAAGGCGTTACACGATTCTCGCCACCGCCACGAACAGTGGTTCCATGACTGTGACCGCATCTGTCACGGGTTCCGGCATCACGGACACAAACAGCGCCAACAACATCGTCAGCGCCAATCTTCAAGTGGAAGCGCTGGTCACGAACATTCTTATTGCCACCAATCTGACCGCGCCGCGGTTGAATCATCAGAACGCGTTGATCGAGCAACAAATCCGGCTGGTGAACATCAGCACCTCATCCGTCGCCTCTGCGCGCGTGTTGGTGAGCGGGCTCAGTTATTGGCTGCGCAATGCGGTGGGAACGAACAGCGGGATTCCGTTCGTCGCTTACACAGCCCCGCTGGCCGCCGGCCAAAGCGTGGATCTGCTGATGCAGTATTTCGTTCCGAGCCGGAACACCAACGATCTGGTAGTGCTGAATTCCAGCTACCTCGCAGTGCCGACCTCCGCGTTCAGCGTGGTTGCGCCGACGAATTTCACACTCGCCGTGACCAACATCGCCTTCATTCCAGACAAGGGTGTTTTGCTCGAATTTCCGGCTGTTCCTGGCCGCAGCTACAGCATCTTTTACACAGACGGCAGTTCCCTGACGAACTGGCTGCGGGCAATTCCTTCCATTGTCGCCCAAGCCAACAAAGTGCAATGGATCGATAGCGGGCCGCCGAAGACGATCCGTTTCCCAACGAACGCCTCCGGTCTGTATCGCGTGCTTCAGAACCCCTAGACGCCATGCCGAATTTCACTTTCCGGAACCGTTCCTCCCGCTGGCTCAGCGCCGCGGCGCTCGCCTCCGTTTCCAGTCTCAGTGCGTTTGGACAATACGACCCTGACTGGGCACGCAACTTCCGCGTCGGACTGCTCACCGGGTTCAACATCAAGGCCGATTTCCGAATGACCGGTGATTTTGGCGTCTCCGGAAGCCGCATCGGTCAGATTGGCGTTTCCGGCCAGAGCCATCGATTCGATGATGATAATTATGTGCTGGTGGACAGTACCGGGAATGCTGGCGGCTACACGACGCGCTGGGGTTACGACGGAACCATCGGGCGCCAGGTCGGGAATCAGATGCGCTTCGACAGCACCGATTCGTTCTCCGTCAACAACGCGCAGGCTAGTGGCGAAGATCAATCGCCCTATCTCGGTTTCGATCTCGCCTATGGCGGTGTCTTGTGGCGCGGCGAACGCATGCGTGTCGGGTGGGAATTTGGCTTCGGCCTGCTGCCGATTTCATTGAAGGACAGCAGTGCGCTCTCGGCAAATGTGCGCACTCGGACGTTGGGCTTCGACATACCGGAGGGTGTCATCATTCCCGGCGCCCCGTATCAAGGTTCGGGCAGTGGTTACGATCAACCCCTGTTGAGCGACGTTGCCGAGTTCATTGACGAGCAAAACGTAATCCAGACCGTCACCGGCACGCGCGAACTCGACGTGATGCTTTACGCCTTCAAGCTGGGCCCGAGTGTCTTCTGGGATTTGCATCCGTCCTTTGCCTTGGCATTGAGCGCGGGACCTGCGGTTGGATTTGTCACGGGTGAATATCGCTTCGACGAACTGATCGACAGCGAGGTCCAGAACCGCGGCAGTTTCAGCAAATCGGAGCTGGTCTTCGGCGGCTACGTGAACGCCACGTTTACCTATCACGCCACGTTGAACGGCGATTTCTACCTGAGCGCGCAATACATGCCTCTCGGCACGGCCGATTTCAGCCAGGGCGGACGCGTGGCCGAACTGGACTTGAGCGGTGCGATCTATCTTTCCGCCGGCATCAACTGGCCATTCTGAGAACATCGATCCGGCGACCGACTCCCGCTGCGAGACCGGAAGAACGAAGGTTTGCGCCCGTCTGGAAGACCTTTCACTTGCGCCGCGTTCCTGAAGCGAAATTGCGCGTGCGAAAGGGAAAATAATCGCTTGCACGGCGGGCACTCGCCCCGTAATTTCCCTCGCTCTTGGGCGCACCCATAGCTCAATTGGATAGAGCATCTGACTACGGATCAGAAGGTTTCAGGTTCAACTCCTGATGGGTGCGCCAGTCTTCTGGGAAATTCACCGTTTGTGCCACATTTTCGGAATCTGTCCGACCGAAAAACCTTTGGCCAGATCGGAA
>CAMLLE010000580.1 GCA_946480555.1 uncultured Verrucomicrobia subdivision 3 bacterium | reverse complement strand
TGAAGATTCGTATCGAGAATCAGCGTGTGGACATTGTCCACCGGCCGCCCGATCGGCAGGGTTTCCTCATGCAGCTGGCCGATGTGCAAGGTGGCGCTGACCGTGGTCTCGGTGGGGCCGTAGGTGTTGATCAGAGTGACGCGATCTCCAGCGCGGGATTTCCAGCGGCGCCAGGCTTCGTCCGATGCGCGTTCGCCCCCGATCACAACCAGCCGCAACGATTGCGGCAGTTCTGCGGTGCGCGAATATTCCACCAGTTCGTGCCAGTAAGCGGTGGGAAGGTTCAGGATGCTGAGATTCTCTTCGCGCACGAAGCTGAAGAAACGTTCCGTGGAAGACAGCACGTCATCGGTGCGCATCACCAGTGCGGCGCCGTGCAGCCAGGTGGGGAAGATCTCTTCGACGGAGATGTCGAAGCTGTAGGGGCTGAATTGCAGCACGCGATCTTTTGGCGTGAGCTTGAAGACGCGGCCCATGCAGAAGTTGTGATTCAACATCGAACGATGCGTGATCTCGACGCCCTTCGGCTTGCCGGTGGAACCGGAGGTGTAAATGACGTAGGCCAGATCGTCCGCCGTCGCGGCGCAATCTGGATTGGTGGACGGCAGCTGGTGCAGCTGTTGTTGTTCGGCGGGATCATCCAGGCAGATCAACTGTGGAGCGGCCGCGAGCGGCGGCATGGAACGTTTGTGCGTTATCAGAACGCGCGCGCCGGAATCCTGGAGCATGTAAGCGAGGCGGTCCGCCGGGTAGGAGCGATCCAGCGGCAGATAAGCAGCGCCCGCCTTGAGCACCGCGAGCAACGTCATCGGAAGTTCAAGCGAACGTTCGAGGCAGACGGCGACGAGCGAGTTGCGGCCAACGCCCAGCGCCTGCAAGCGATGCGCAAGTTGATTGGCGCGCGCATTCAGTTCGGCGTAGGTGCAATCCTGTCCCAGGAAACGCAACGCCAGCGCGTCTGGATGCCGTTCCGCCTGGAGCGTGAAGTAATGCGAATAGGGCCTGTCCGCGGCGAGACTGAACTGAGTCTGGCCGGGCTGGGCGGCAAATGGGGCAGGGGAGCGCGGCGCAATTTCGCGTGCGGCCGGGTGCTTCAATGTGGACGAACGTTGGGTTGCTGGTTCAGAGATCGGCATGGGTGAATCGACTGTCGGAGTTGGAGCCGCCGAGAAACGTGCGGCGCTTTCGTTCAGTGCTTCGGACAAGAAACTGGCGAGGCTTTCAACGCAGGGTTCTTCCAGGATTTTTTCATGCACGCCGGGCACGATCCGGATTTCCACGCCAGCGCGTGCCAGCCCGCCCCAGCCGTAATCGTTTTCAAACGAACAGAGCATCGGGTGACCCGGGCTGCGGAAGAGATGGACGCGGCCCGAGAAAGGCTTGGGATGATAATTCACGAGTGCGTGGATATGGCTTCCCCAAAGGCGGCGCTGTTCGTCGTTGAAGGAGGAAAGATCAACCAGTTCCCCAGCATCGACGGTTGCCTTCTGGCGCGGTTGATTGCCTAGGAAACGGTTGACCCGCCGCTGGAGCATCTCGCGTTTCCAGCGCAGAAATTCGCGCCGCTGGTCCGGCGTCCAGTTCAGGAAATACTTCGTCCAATAACAGAGATTCACGCCAAAGCGGAGGAACCAGGCGGGCGAAAAGCTGAGGCGTGAATAGCTGGAGTTCGCTGGCGCGCAATTGAAGAGCGCCAGCAATCGGACCTCTTCGCCCCTGGCTTCGAGCTGTCGCGCCATTTCATACGCCACATTCCCACCGAAGCAGTAGCCGCCGATGTGATACGGCCCGCGTGGTTGCACGACCCGGATGTCGGCGAGGTACTGCGCCGCCATATCCTCGATGGTCGGGAACTCATCGCGACCGTCGAGTCCGCGCGAACGCAGTCCAAACACTGGCTGGTCCTGGCCGAGATGGCGCGAGAGATTCACGTAGCCCCAGAACATCCCGCCGCCCGCGCCGTGCACCAGGAACAGCGGCGGCCGCGTGCCCTTGGGCTGAATCTCGACAATCGAAGTTCCTGAAATGGCGCTGTCTTCCTGGATTTCCTTCCGCAAGATCGCGGCGAGCTGTTCGATCGTTTGTGCCTGGAAAATCGTGGCAAGCTTCAGCTTTCGACCGAACTGCTTTTCGATCTGGGCAATCACGCGCACGGCCAGCAGCGAATGGCCGCCGAGTTCGAAGAATTTGTCTTCGATCCCGACCGGCTTGATCCCGAGCACGTTTTCCCAAATGCGCGTCAGCTCAACTTCCACCGCATCTTCCGGCGTGGCGTAACGCTTGCCGAGATCGGGCCGCGCACGCTCCGGCTTCGGGAGTGATTGCCGGTCGATCTTGCCGTTTGGCGTGAGGGGCAGCGCGTCCAGCTTCACGAAACTGGCTGGCACCATGTAGTCCGGCAGCTTCTGTTTCAGGAACTGGCGCAATTCGGAAACGCCCGGCGCACGGCGGCCGGTCGGAACGAAATACGCCACGAGCTGGCGGTCGCCGCTGTCGTTGCTGCAAACCGTGGCGACACACTCGCGAATCGCCGAATGCTGCGTCAGGACGCTTTCCACCTCGCCCAATTCCACGCGAAACCCGCGAAGCTTGATCTGATGATCAGTGCGGCCGATGAATTCAATCGCACCGTTCGGCAGCCAGCGAACGATGTCGCCAGTCTTGTAGAGGCGGATGCGATTTGCGCTGGTCGCATCGTGGTCTCCCGCGGGAGAAGGGGGGGAATCGGGCTCCCGCCGGGGAATCTCGACCCAGATAAACCTCTGCGTCGTGAGCTCCGGTTGGTTCCAATAGCCGCGCGCCAGGCCATCGCCGCCGACGTAAAGTTCGCCGGGCACGCCGACCGGCACCGGCTTCAAGTTCGCAT
>CAMLLE010000579.1 GCA_946480555.1 uncultured Verrucomicrobia subdivision 3 bacterium | reverse complement strand
TGTTGCTTATGAAAACACCGTCACTCATTTTCGCACTGGCAGCCGGCCTCCAGGTTTCATCCGCGGCTGCACAAACCAACAGTCCCGCTGCTGCGCCGATCCCGCTGTCGCCAGCCGTTCAACGCACACTGGAAGGCACGACGCTGGGTGTGCTGACGGAGGAACAACGATTGTCCCTCGTCAAACCTGCAGAAGCGCATCAGGAGAAACTCCGCGAATTGCAGCAACAGGTTCGCGTGGCGCGGCACGAGATGTTTTCCACGGCGCTCAAGGAGACTTTCGATGAAGCAGCGGTGCGCACCAAGGCTCAGACCGTGGCGAACATCGAATCGGAAATCACCGTGTTGCGTTTGAAGCTTCTCTCCCAGGTGCAACCTCCACTGACGCCGCAGCAAGTCGAACGGCTCCGCTCGCTGGGATTCAGCGCGCCGGGACTGAGGCCCATCGAATCACGCCCGGGCCGCCAGCGGATTCTTCACAACACTCCGCGTGACGCGAACGGACTGCCTCCCAAGCTCTAACTTGAGCGGCTTGTGGCTCGCACCTTCAAGTTCCTGCCGTCGGGAAATCGCGAAAAAGCGAAACGCAACCGCTCGAAGCAGGGTTGCGCAACCGAAATGGCAGCCGGAAAACTCCCTGCCACAAACCCAGAATTGCCGCGCCCGGCCAGCCTGCCGCCTGAACCGACCGCTGCGCTTGCCCCACGGGATTTGCCCTTTTTTCAGCCGGATGCGTTTGGCATAGTTCGCGGAATGGAACGGACTGAAGCGGAACTCATAGCCGCCGTGTTGCGTGGCGATGCCGCCAGTTTCGAGCCATTGATCGAGAAATATTCCCCCCGCGTCTTCGCCACGGCACGGCGTTACGCGCGCCGCGAAAGCGAGATTGAGGACATTGTACAGGAAGTCTGGCTTAAAGCGTATCAGAAGCTGGCAAGTTTCCGCGGCGATGCGCCGTTCGAGCACTGGCTGATGCGGCTGGCGGTTCGCACCTGTTACGACTTCTTGCGCGGGCATCAGCGCAATCGTGAGTCGATGTTCTCCGAATTGACCGAACCGGAGGAGGATTGGTTGGACCGATTCGTCACGCAGCCAGATGGCGCATCTGAACATGCGGATGCCGCGAAGCTCCTGATCGAGCGGATCATGGACCAGCTTTCCCCGCCGGCGCGGATGATCATCACGCTTTTGGAAATCGAAGACCGTTCGGTGAAGGAGATTTCGAAACTGACGGGCTGGTCCATTCCACTCGTAAAAGTACGGGCGTTCCGGGCGCGGGCGGAGATGCGAAAGCTGCTCGCCAAAATGGCGAAACACAAGTATCTGTAACCCGCGCAATCTTTGCGCGTCTGATTTTTTTGCCGGTATGAAACTGTTGGATCTGGAAAAGAAATTGATCGCCGCCGCGCGGGTAAACACCCCGAGCGACCGCGTGCCTTACGCGTTTCACAAGCGCGTGATGGCGCACATCGGCGCGCATCCGGTTTCCGCAGGAGCTCTCTGGGCCGAGGCCCTGTGGCGTTCGGCTGGCGCTTGCCTCGCGATCGTCGCCATCATGGCTGCCGTGGCGGCGTTTTCCCCCAAGGCAACTGCACCGGCTACTCCGGATCTGGCATTGGATTTCGAGAAAACCATGCTCGCAGCCCTGCAGACAGATTATCGGTGAACACCTGGAAGCTCATTCTCGCCACGGTGGTCATCTTCACCGCGGGCGCCCTGACCGGCGGCTTGCTCGTCCGCTACTCGGAAACCGCCAGGGCCAGCCTCAAAGCTGAACCAGCAAATGGCGGAATTCATTCCACCAACGCGCCCCGTGAATACAAAATTCCCGCACCGCTTCTCGGACCGTTGCGCAAGGATTTCGTGGACAAGCTTCAGAAGGAATTGAAGATCGACGCCGGCCAGCGCGAACGCATTGAGCGGATCATTTGCGATGGGCAGGAGACCACGCGTTTGATCTGGCTCGAAGTTGAACCGGACATTTTCCACACGATCGTTGAGACAAAGGACAAAATCCGCACGGAACTGACGCCGGAACAACTGGAGAAATTTGAGGCTTTGTTGAAGCCGAAATCAAAGGCTCCGCAACCCGCGCCGAATGTTCCCCCGGCTGTTCTGACCAACACCGTCCCCGCAAGGCCGTAATTCGAAGTTGCAGCTCGCCCGCCCGATTTTCGCGATGGACGGAGTGTGGCCGTCCCCAGCCATCGCAACCGACACACAGCGTGATTGAAAAGGTACGGTGACTTGGCAGGCGGGAGTCGCTGCGTCCGAAGACGGGCGCACTCCGCCACGCGCAACGCAACGTCCGCGCACCTCGCACAACTGCTCTTTCGGAATTCGGGCTGAACTGCCCCGACCCTTTCAAAACCGGTTCAGATTTGAATTTTTCGGAGGTTCGCTCCGTCGATTTTCGCAGTTAACCGGGCGCTTGCCAAAGGTGTGCAGTGCCTTCATGTTGGGCGTCGTTATGAAATATCGTTTAGGACTCGTTGCGCTGATCTTGATCTGCGTTTGCCTCGGCATCGGCTGGATCTGGACGCGCAAAGCTGCCACGGAACAGCAGCTCAAAGATGCAGATAAGATATACTCGCTTTCAAACCAGCTGGTGAACACCAGCGCGGATCTGCAGAAGCAAACGCAGGTGTCCGTTGAACTTGAGAACGATCGCTCCCGCCAGAAACATGCGCTGATGACGCTCAGCAATCTTTACTCGGAGACCAGCTCGAACCTGGACCAGACCACCGCGCAGCTGAAAGCCACCCGCGAGGAAATGGCGAAGGAAGTTGCGCAACGCGACGCCCGCATTGCGGAGCTCGAATCGCACAATCAGGCACTCGATCAACGCGCGTTCGACCTGAGCTCCTCAATCAC
>CAMLLE010000578.1 GCA_946480555.1 uncultured Verrucomicrobia subdivision 3 bacterium | reverse complement strand
GATTCCCGTCTTGCGCTTCAAGTTCCGTTGCCAGCTCCAAACCTTCGTTCCGTCCTCGGCCCAGAAAGTTTCGCGGCCAAGCTTGAATCCATTGTCGAACTCCGCTTCGTGTTCCGGGCGGCCATTCGAATAAAACGACTTCTGCGGGCCATCGAGAACGTAGCGGCCATCCGCAAACACCTTCGCCGACCACCGGATTCGAATCTTGCCGTCCGCGTCATGTTCAGTGAACCGTTCGCGCCGCGCCGACCAGCATTCCGGCTTCACTTCGCCTTCGTCCGAGAAAACCCATGCTTCGTTGAATTCATAATGCAGGCACGGATGCGTCATCGTCGCGAGCACGTGAATGACGCCGTTCGGCGCCTGCGCCACGCTGGCGTAACCGAGCGTGCCGTGCGCGCGATCCGCTTCGTGCGGCAGCTCCACGGGCAATCGCTTGATGCGCCAGGTCGCGCCGTCGTCCTTCGAAATCGCGACCACCGCGCCCGCCCCATTCGTCCATCCGGGCGGAGTTTGCTTCTTGTTGCGATGATAGGAATCCGTGACAAAACACAGATGGCCGTTCGCCAAACGAATCAGCGCCGGACGCTGGTTTCCGCCGAGCGGCGAAAAGATTGTGGCTTTCGATTCGGACCACGTCGCGCCCCAGTTCGTGGAAATGTTCTGCGGGGTGAAACCGTTGACCGCGGTGTTCTTGCCGCCAATTGAAAGCAGGGTGCTGCCATCGCCGATGGGAACAATCGTGGAATGCCGGCCGCCCGTGCGTCCGCCCATGTCACGCCACGTCGCGCCTCCGTCCAAGCTGCGCCAGAGGAAGCTCGCGTCCTCCTCGGCGTCCATCGCGAAATACATCGCGCCTTTCAGATCGCGAAATGCGTTGAAGACCGGTTGCGCCGTGAAGTCGCGCGGCTCTGCATCCAGAACGGGCAGCGACAGCTTCCAACTCGTGCCGCTGTCTTCGGACACGCCCATTTTGAACGGAACTGGATTTTCCCGTCCGCCCCCGAAAAATCGAACCGTGCCGCCGTCGGTCCAAAGCAGCGCGGATTGATCATTGTAATCCGGGCAATTGAAAAACAATTCCGGCAGATCCCATTCTTGGGCGCCATGACGCAGCCGGGCCTGAATGAACCTGGCCGAGGGTGCGCGTTCGTTGTGACCACGCGGTCCCTCCGCGGAAAAATAAATCGCCAGCACATCGCCATTTGGCAGCACCGTCAGGCCGGGCGAATGATTGTGGGCGAGTACGCCGGCATCGATTCCCACCAGCCGCCCCGTGAGATTGGTGTCATTCTCTGGCGGTAGCGGCAGCGCGAAGCGAACTGCAAAATGCGGCACATCCCTTCTGGGACCAAGTTTCGCCGCTTCACCGCTCTGCTTCACCGCGGATTGATTGAAAGCGCGGCTGCCAGTCACCAGATGCACACCGAACCGTTCGCGGGTGGACGCTTCGACTGTGAACCCGTCCGGCGCCTCGATCGCGAATGCACCCGGCGGGCTTGTCGCAGCCACGCCGTCCGCGCCATTCGCACACGCGGCTATGGCGCAGGACAACGTCGCAACCGTGCGAGTCCAAAGTTCGAATGAACGCAAAAACATAACCTGTCTGGAGGCCATTCTGTTGTAACCCATCAGGCGGAATTCGGTCATCCCAAAAGGGCCAAAACATTTAAGGAAAGTGCCACCGGCAGAAATCTGCTTGCGCGTTTTGACCGCTCGGAATTGTCTGTTTGCGCACTATGAACGGCACCTCCAAACCCGCAACCACCCTCGGCGTCATCTACGGCAACCGCGATTTCTTCCCCGACCAGCTCGTCACCGAAGCGCGGGCGGACATTGCCAGGCTTTTTGAATCGCTTGGCATCAAGGCCATCCAGCTTGGCGAATCTGATTCCAAGCTCGGTGGCGTCGAGACGCACAACGACGCCCGCAAATGCGCCGAACTGTTCAAGAAGCACGCAGATGAAATCGACGGCGTGCTCGTCTGCCTGCCGAACTTCGGCGACGAAAAAGGCGTGGCCGACACGCTCAAGCTCGCGGGTCTCAACGTGCCCGTGCTCATCCAAGGTTACCCCGACGATCCGAAGCAACTCATGCCGTCGCGCCGCCGCGATTCATTCTGCGGCAAGATTTCCGTCTGCAACAACCTCGTGCAGGCCGGCATCAAGTTTTCGCTTACCAGCAAACACGTTTCGCATCCCACGTCCGACAGCTTCAAGCGCGACCTGCAAAAGTTCCTCGGCGTTTGCCGCGTGGTGAACGGCCTGCGTGGCGTTCGTCTCGGTGCAGTCGGCGCGCGGCCCGGCGCGTTCAACACGGTGCGTTACTCGGAGAAGATTTTAGAGCGCCATGGCATCAGCGTCACCACCGTTGATTTGTCGGAAATTATTGGCGCGGCCAACAAGCTCGACGCCAATGCCGCCACCGTGAAAGCGAAGCTTGCCGAAATCACCGGTTACGCCCCCGCGCCCGGCGTGCCGAACGAAAAGCTCGTGCAGATGGCCAGGATGGGCGTGGTGCTCACCGATTGGATGAACGCCAATCACCTCGATGCCACCGCCATCCAATGCTGGACCTCCGTGCAGGCGAACTTCGGCTGCAACGTCTGCACGCTCATGAGCATGATGAGCGAGAAGTTCATGCCCAGCGCCTGCGAAGTGGACGTCACCGGCGTGCTCACCATGTATGCCATGCAACTCGCCGGCAACACGCCCGCCGCGCTCGTGGACTGGAACAACAACTACGCGGACGACGACGACAAGTGCGTCCTCTTCCACTGCGGCAACTGGGCCAAGTCCTTCCTGCCCGACATCGAGATCTCGGTGGCGCCGATCCTCGGCTCGACCCTGGGCGTGGAGAACACCTACGGCGCCC
>CAMLLE010000577.1 GCA_946480555.1 uncultured Verrucomicrobia subdivision 3 bacterium | reverse complement strand
CCAAATCTGCGGCAGCTCCAGTCGTTCCTTGCCGGCGGTTGTTGTCGCAATCTGCGCGAGCGTGGCGATGCCGCGGCCGGGTTGATCCGGCGCAAACTCCGGCGAGTAAGGCAGGCACACTGGCGCGAGCGTCACCGGCTGCTGGCCGGGAATCTCGACAGTGTTCAAAACCGTCTCGCGTCCAGCAATTGGGATCGTGGCTTCCAGCAGGTCGGCGCTTTTCCATTGCATGGAAATCGTTTTCCGGAATGGTGCCGCACCGCTGACTCCATGCAGCACTTTGATCTTCGGCAGCGCATTGAATGGATCCGCCTTGCGCGCAGGATCGAGGTGCAGCTGCACGACGCATAAGCCGTCCTGCACACGCTGCACCAGCAATTGATCTTCCGGCAGTGGCTGGCGCTTTCCCGCCGTCCAGCCCGCGAGCGTCGCGTGGAATTCGCCAATCTGCGGCCATTTCGCGAAGTCGCCGCTGAACTTTCCATCCGCTTCGCCGAGATAACACAAGACTCGGCCGTTGCCTACGTTCCACGAAGCCACCACCGGCGCCTTGTATTCATCGCCGGTCACGGCGGCGAGATTTGCCTCGGGCCGGATGTAACACAGATTGTAGCCGCCCAGCGCAGGCGGAGGATTTGGAAGATTTGCACCGAGCGCCGTGAAACCTCCGGTGAACTCGAATGGCGTGGCGACATCGACAAACGTGCTGCGCGCGACAGTGAAAGTGTCCTGGGCAAACAGGCGCGGAATTTCCTCCGGCGTTGCGGTAAAATAACACGTACCACCGCCGCGCGCCGCAATGTCCTTCAACAAATGGGCGTCCACATCTGATTCGGTCCCCAGCCCAATCACGCTGACGGTCACGCCGGCTTCGCGGCATTTTTCCAGCAGTTCCACGTAGCGCCCCGGTTCTTCCGAGTCCGCCGCGTCCGCAAAGAGAATGATGTGTTTGGTTTGCGCCTGGGCGCGCAGCACCATGGTGGAAGCCGCCGACAACGCTTCGTAAATGAAAATGCCGCCGCCCCTAGAACTGATGCTGAGAATCCGGGCGCGCTGGCCGGCGTTCACCTCGACGGTGTTCAGCGGAACAATCTCGTGCGGCGCGCTGTCCACGGCGATGACGCCGATCTCATCCATCGGCGAAAGGAGATCGAGCACCTGCACCGTGCCGAGATCGGCGAGATCCATTTTCGTGCGGCCGAGTCCAGCCGGGGCGGCCATGCTGCCGGAACGATCCAATGCGACGACGATCGCGAGCGACATTTTGCGATGCTCGCGCCGCATCTCCATTGAGATCGGCAGCACACGGTCGAGCGGCGATTTGAAATAGCCGCCCGGCCCATACGCTTTCTGGCCGCCGGTCAGCATCAGGCCGCTTCCCGTTTCCTCGACCCACGCCGCCAGCGTCTCCATTCCATTCATCCCAATCTGATTCGCGGGCACGTTTTCGATCAGCACACCGGAATACTGCGCAACTGCGGCGAGCGACCAGTCGCATTCCAGCGGCCGCCGGGCGACAACATCCATCCCGCTTCGACGCAGCAACTGAAACAGGCCGGAATTTCCGCCCGCCGCCGAAACAATCAACAACGGCCGCGTGCCTTCCACGGAAACCAGCGCTCGTGCGCGGTTGTTTTCCGGCACGGGATCATCCTCTGGTGGCTGCACCGTGAGGATGTATTCTTCAACGCCCGCCGTCGCCGCGCGATCGCGGAACATCAGCCGGTTCAATCCACCGGAAATGGTTTTCGATCCCGAGGCGATAATCCGTTCGCCGCGCCGCAGTTCGAATTGAATCTCTCGATCGTTCGCTGCACGAATCCAGGCGTTCACCACGTAAGCCTGGCCGGGAACGACGGAGTTTGGCGCCTCAAAGCTCTGGATCGCGACATCGCTCACCTGCGGGCGCGAAAGCGCGCGGAAGTCAATCGGCACGCCGCGGCCAGCCGCACGCGCAGCGGCGTTGAGCGGGTCCTTTCCCGTCCACTTGCCGTCGGACAGCACCAGAATTCGGCCGCCGCCGTCCGGTGGAATCAAGGCGAGGGCCGATTCAATTCCCGCATTGAGATCGGAATGTTCGGTGCCGACCTGCGCCGTGAAGCCACCGAATTTTCCGTGCTGCGGTTGCTGTTCGACAATCGCCTGCCGGCCAAACGAAATGACACCGAGTTGATCGCGCGGGCGCATGGCTTTGTGCAACAGATCAATTGCTTCCTTCTGTGCGGTGTCGGTTTGCTTCGGCATCGAATCGCTGCGATCTGCCACGACGACGACCGTTCCCGCGCGATCAGGCAAACGCACGGCCAGCTGCGCCACCGCGAGAACGGCGAGAAGGAATACCAGCGCACGCACGATTCGCAATCCGCGCGTCGGCAAGGGCCAGATGAACCATGCGACCGCCAATGGCAGGAGCAGGAGCAGCCAGATCGGTTGGAAGAAAACAAACATCAGCTCCCTCCCCTTCCCTGCGCCAGCAGGCACAAATGCACGGCCAGCAATCCCAGCGCGGCGAGTCCGATCAGCCACCCCAGCGGCGATTGCTCGTAACGCCGCGTCACGTCTTCCGTCCAGGCGCCCCATTCGCCTGTCGCGGCTTTCTGCAGATCCGATTCTTCCGGCGCAAGGGCGTTCACGGCGAAGCTGTTGGTCGATCCCCCATGCGCGACGGTGTAAAGCCCCACCAGCGGCGTCTCCACGGCAAGCTGTCGCTGGACGTGCGCATAGGTCCGCTCGCTTCCATCCGGGCGGCGAACGAAGACGGAGTCAGCGGCAGTTCGCAGCAGGACGTCTGCGCCGAGCCGCACATTATTCTCTGAAAGCCCGGGCATCTGGCGGATGCGCCAATCCAGAAGGTTCCAAATCAGCACCGGCCAGTCC
>CAMLLE010000576.1 GCA_946480555.1 uncultured Verrucomicrobia subdivision 3 bacterium | reverse complement strand
TGAACGCCGGGAACAACGTGACCAAGGGCGATGTTTGGAAGTTCCGGACGCGGCATCTGGCATTTCCAGGCGCGGAGGGTTACGGACGCTTTGCGCGTGGAGGTCGCGGCGGCGTGGTTGTGGAAGTCACAAACCGGAACGACAGCGGACCCGGCAGCTTGCGCGATGCGCTGACGGGAAGCTACGGGCCGCGCACTGTCGTCTTCAATGTGTCGGGATTGATCACCTTGGAATCGGATTTGATCATCAGTGCGAATCATCCCTGCATTACGCTCGCGGGCCAGACGGCGCCGGGCAAGGGCATCTGCGTTCGCAAACATCAGCTCGGTGTGAGCGGCGGGCGCGATGTTATTGTGCGCTACGTTCGCTCGCGGCCGGGCAATCTTTCGGGCACCACGTTGAACGGCAGTGGATTGTCCGGCAGCGATCATTGCATCATGGATCACGTGTCGATCAGCTGGGGGATCGATGAAGGACTCAGCACGCGGTCATCGAAGAACATCACGGTCCAGCGGTCGCTTGTTTCCGAAGCACTGAATGTTGCCGGGCATCAGAATTATCCGCCTGGCACGAAGCACGGCTACGCGGCGAGCGTGGGAGGTGACGTGGCCAGCCTGCATCACAACTTGCTCGCGCATAACGAGGGTCGGAACTGGAGCATGGCCGGTGGCCTGGACGCGAACGGTTTGTTCGCCGGCCGGTTGGATATTTTCAACAACGTGGTTTACAACTGGGGCGGCCGGACGACAGACGGCGGGGCGCACGAAGTCAATTTCGTGAACAATTACTACAAGCCCGGCGCGGCGTCCCATTACTTCTACGCGATCAACGCCACGTACGGGAACTTCCCCGGCACGCAGCAATACTACGTGGCTGGAAATGTCATGCCCGGGCGCTTCGGCGCAAGCAACCAGGAGGCGGGCCGCACGAGATCCACCGAGAATGGCGGTTCGCTGCCCGCCTACGAAACGTGGGTGAATGCACCGTTCTTCCCGTCGCATGCAGCGATTCACCCGGCGACGAATGCTTTCAAGCGAGTGCTTTCGGACGTGGGCTGTAATCAACCGCGGATCGACGATCACGACGCGCGCGTCATCCGCGAAACGATTGGCGGCAGCTACACCTACAGCGGCAGCGTGAGCGGCATTCCTGGATTGCCTGATTCGCAGGACGACGTTGGCGGCTGGGAGGATTATCCGGCGTTGACCCGTCCGACAGATTGGGACACAGATCACGACGGACTTCCGAACTGGTGGGAGCAGATCAAGGGCTTGAATCCGAACTCGGCGCCAGGCGACTTCTCCGACAGCAACGGCGATACGGATGGCGACGAATTCACGAATCTGGAGGACTACCTGAACTGGCTCGCCGCGCCGCACTTCGACTGCACAAACGGAACGCCAATCGACATCGACCTGACGCAGTTCACGCGCGGCTTCACGAATCTGGCGCCGGTTTACACGGTGTCGGGCGCGACGAATGGCAGTGTAGTTTTGATTGGCGGGCGGACCGCGCGGTTTGCCCCTGATTCAAATGGAAATGCGCTCGGCAGCTTCAGCTTCAGCGTGGTTGATTCTCAAGGCGACAGCATGACGAACACGGTTGGATTGCGGATCGTTGCGGATGCTATGGCCGCACCGCCTGTGCTGGGAATTCGAATTCAAGACGGCGTTCCAACTTTGGAGCTCATGGGCGAATCTGGGAGCACTTTGACCGTGCAGCGCCGGAGTGAATTCACGAACAGTTGGCTCGACTGGACGAACTTGGCCGGCAGCGGCTCCATGCAGTTGATCCCGTTGAACAGCGAAACCAATTCACCCGCGCGATTTTACCGCGCTTACACACAATGAATGGATTATCAAACATCAATAGGGCAACGCTGCTGCGCCGCTGGCGAATGGGCGGGCGGAGCACCGCCGTTTTGCCAGCACTTTTGACCGGCCTTTTCGCGCTGGCGGGGCAAATCGCGACTGCCTCGGACAAGGCTCAAACCGCTTATCTCTTCAGCACGTTCGACAATGGCTTGCAGGACGGGTTGCGCTTTGCCTGCAGCCACGACGGCTATCACTGGACGAACATTCCCGGCGTATTTCTGAAGCCGCAGGTGGGCGGGAAGATCATGCGTGATCCGAGCATCGCGCGCGGCCCGGACGGGACGTTTCACCTTGTCTGGACCAGCGCCTGGCGCGGCGACAAAGGGTTTGGTTACGCGAGTTCGAGCAACCTCATTCACTGGTCGGATCAGAAATACATTGAAGCGATGAAGCATGAGCCGGACACCGTGAACGTTTGGGCGCCGGAGATCTTCTACGACGATGGTTCCTGGATCAGCCGCCAAGGTAACAAGGCGGAGAACCTGGCTGGTACCAAGAACACGAGTCCGCCTCCTCATACCGGCGGCTACATCATCTGCTGGGCGTCCACGATTCCCGGCCGGTTCCCGGATCATCTGGAGCCGCGCACGAACAATCACCGCATGTATTACACGACCACGCGGGACTTTCGGGCCTTCACGCCGACGAAGCTTTACCTTGATCCGGGCTTCAGTGTGATCGATTGCCAGATTCTGAAGCGTGAATCCGATTACGTTCTGCTGCTGAAAGACAACACGCGTCCGCAGCGGGACATTCGCGTGGCATTCGGCGAAACGCCGTTCGGTCCCTGGCGCGACATTTCGCGGCCGTTCACGGAGAAGTTCACCGAAGGCCCCTGCGCGTTGAAGCTCGGAAACGAATGGCTGATCTACTTCGACGCGTATCGGAAGGGCACGTATGACGCGGTCAAGACACGCGACTTCAAGGCGTTCACGGATGTTTCGCAGGAAGTGTCCTTCCCGAAAGGTCACAAACACGGCACGGCTTTCGAGGTGCCGCGGGAGATGG
>CAMLLE010000575.1 GCA_946480555.1 uncultured Verrucomicrobia subdivision 3 bacterium | reverse complement strand
GACTTCAATGTTCTGTGGATGGCAGTTCGCTGAGATGAAGAAGACTTTCTTCGAATCCGAGCCTTTGAATCGGTGGCTCATCATCATCGCCTCGGCCGCTGCTGTGGCTTCGTCGAGCATCGAGGCATTCGCGATGTCCAGTGCTGTCAGATCGCTGACCATCGTCTGGAAGTTCAATAGCGATTCAAGCCGGCCTTGGGAAATCTCGGCCTGGTATGGCGTGTATTGCGTGTACCAGCCGGGATTCTCCAGAACATTCCGTTGGATGACGGGCGGCGTGATGCAGTCGTAGTAGCCCATGCCGATGCAAGAACGGAATACCTGATTCTGTGACGCAATGGAACGGAGTTCCGCAAGCGCGTCGAACTCGGTCTTGGCTTTCGGCAGATTCAGGGGTGTCTCAAGACGGATCTGTTTCGGAACGGCGGCATCTGCCAAAGCGTCAACTGTGGCAAATCCGAGCAGGCCGAGCATTTCCCTGGCTTCAGCGGGATTGGGACCGATATGGCGGCGGACGAAAGCGTCTGGGTGCGGCAGCGTCTCGGTAGAGAAATTCTTCGTTTCTGACATCCGGGGAAATTAGAAGCCGCGTTTCTCAAATCAAGTGTGATTTCCCCAGTTGACGGTCTGAAAACACAAAGGCCGCCTGAAAGGGCGGCCTTTGACAATCAGGAGACTTGGATTTAGTTCCGGCGGCGCTTCGCGATCAGCAAGGCAATGCCAAGGGCGCCGAATGCAATCGATGATGGTTCCGGAATCGGAAGGGTGGAAAGGTTCTTGTCGATATCGAGGATGACAGAACCTCCGGCGGCAATGAGGCGATCCCATTGGAATGCCCAAGTCACATCGCCCGTGAGCGGACCAACGGTGTTGTTCAGCGTCGTTGGTGAGCCGTCATTCAAGCTATTGAGAATCCCCGGGAAGGCGCCGACCTGAGCGCGATTGGCACCCGTTGTCAGGACGGTGTCCACCGTGGCAAGTGGCCCTTTTGTTTGAAGGGCTTCGTTGTAGAAGCCCTGAAGATTCTGGCCGATCTGGACGGTGTCCCCGGACGAAATGCCGGCAAGATCGAAATCGGCATATTGATAAAAATGAAAGTCCAACGAACTGCCAGTCAGGTTGATGATCTTGACCTGCTCCGAAATGCTGGAGATACCGCTGCCGGGCGTGCCGCCTGCCAGGGTATAGGTCGTCTCGATCTGAACGATGCCGTTCCCGTAGGTGACCTGAAGCGTGCTGCTATTGAGCTGGTTCTGGCTGAGCAGCGGGATGGTGCTCAAGGCACTCTCACCGCCCACATTGCCGACACGATAATACATCCCCTGCAATACCAGCTGGCTGGAACCATCGACCAACCATTGCGTCATCAACTGATCGCTGCCGGGGTTGATTACGACAGAAGCATTGTCATCGGTTAGCTTGTATGTTGACGCTGCTTCAGCGGGGGTTGAGGCAAGGAAGACCGCCGGTAATGCCGCCAAAGCCAATTGACGCCCGCAGCCCGTTAAAATTCCGCGCGTAGATTTCATAGTCTCCTGATTTGGTCCGTGATGCTTTTCCCCTTTCAGGCAAATTCTGTCAAGCATCCATATTCAAAAACTCATGGGGAGTTTCACGGATAAGCGGCGAGTCCTGTATATTTCTCCATGAACTCCGAGGGGGAACGTTCAACCAACGAACATTGAATGCTCAACATTCAGGGTGGGTTGCCTGCGTCAGCAACCCCGCGCTGAAATTGCGGAAGATGCGCTGACATGAACTTCTTCTTTAGGTTGGCCAAGATGGGCCTCCGCAAGGTGGCGCACGTCGCTCCGTGCGCGCCAGGGTTTATCGCAGCAACGTCGGCGTGCACGGAGTGACGCGCCGGCCACCGCTGGGTTCATGGTCCCAACGCGCATCCATTGTTGGACGGAAGTTGCCCAGAATCCTCCTCCGCAACCATGCGCGCCCAAACGCCGTCTTTAGCTCCGTATGCTGAAGCCACTTGCGCCGGAACGTTGGAACCCCACGACGGCTGCGCACCTTCTTAATCGGGCTGGTTTTGGCGGAACACCCGCAGAAGTGGGGGATCTGGCCAGACTCTCTCCTGTGGCAGCTGTTTCGCGTTTGGTGGATTTCACGAAGATTCCCGACTCAACTCCCGATCCAGTATGGGCCCGCCCTGATCCAGACCACGTGAAGAAGCTCGCCGCAATCCGCTCAGCGCCAGAACCGGAGCGCCGGGAATTGGTCCGGGCCGAACAGCGTCTTCAGCGGGAACGCATCATGGAACTCCGCGGTTGGTGGTTGCGGCGAATGGTCTCCACCCAGCGCCCGCTGCAGGAGAAGCTCACGCTTTTCTGGCACGGCCATTTCGCCACCAGCGTGGAGAAGGTTCGCAGCGCCTATTATATTTGGCGGCAGAACGAGCTGTTCCGAAGGCTGGCGGCGGGGAACTGGCTCCAGTTACTGGTCGAATCCGGCCAGGACCCCGCGATGCTGGTCTGGCTGGATCAGGCGCAAAGCCGCAAGAATCATCCCAATGAGAATTACGCGCGTGAAGTGATGGAGTTGTTCGCACTGGGAGAAGGCCATTACACGGAAAAGGACGTCACTGAAGCCGCCCGCGCCTTCACCGGCTGGTCGTTGGATCGCGAAAACCAGAAGTTCATCTACCGTCCGCGGGCTCACGACGAAGGTGTCAAAACCGTCCTGGGCCAGACCGGCAACTTCAACGGCGAGGAGATCCTGGAAATCGTGGTCAATCGACCGCAAGCAGCCATCTTCATCACGGGCAAACTTTGGAACTTCTTTGCCGGCGAGGCGCCATCGCCCGAGTTGAACCAAGCGTTGGCCGCCGAGTTTCGGAAGGCGAATTTCGAATTCAAGCCGCTGCTGCGAACGATGTTTTTGTCCG
>CAMLLE010000574.1 GCA_946480555.1 uncultured Verrucomicrobia subdivision 3 bacterium | reverse complement strand
GTGGGCAAATACATCGGACATCAGGACGCCTACAAATCCGTTTACGAAGCGATCATTCACGGCGGTGTTGCAAACGATTGCGGCGTGGAGATCCAGCGCATTGATTCGGAAGAGATCGAGCGAGATGGCGCCGCGAAGCATCTGAAGGGCTTGGGCGGAATTCTGGTTCCCGGCGGCTTCGGCGAGCGCGGCATCGAAGGCAAAATCAAGGCGGCGCAGTTCGCGCGCGAGAACAACATTCCCTACCTCGGCCTCTGTCTCGGAATGCAGATCGCGACGATTGAATTTGCACGGAATGTTCTGAAGTTGAACAAGGCGCATTCCACGGAGTTCGATCCGAACACACCGCACCCCGTGATCGCCATGCTCGACGAACAAACGCGCGTGACGAAGAAAGGCGGCACGATGCGATTGGGCGCGCAGGCGTGCCAGCTCGTCATGGGCACCCGCGCGCAGAAGCTTTACGGCTCGTTCGTGGTCAAGGAACGCCATCGTCATCGCTATGAGTTCAACAACTCCTATCGCGAACGCTTCGAAAAGGGCGGATTCGTTTTCAGCGGTCTTACACCGGATGGCAAACTCGTGGAAGTGATCGAGGTCCCCTCCCATCCGTTTTACGTGGCGGCGCAATTTCATCCCGAGTTCCATAGCAAACCGCATCAGCCGCATCCGCTGTTCAGTGGCTTCATTGCCGCCGCCCACGCCCAGATGCATCACAAGCCGCTTTGACCGAACTCGGAGGGACGAGTTACACCAGTCCCCAATCTGGTTTTCAACGCAAAGGCGCAAAGCTGCAGAGGCGCAAGGTTCGCGAAGTTCCATTCTGCGCGTCGCGGCTCCACCCGCGAGCGGCGAAACGAATATCCTGCACCCGACTCCCCGCCTTCCCACCTGTGCCTTTGCTCCCCTGCGCCCTTGCGTTGACGTGCCTCGAAGCGGCACCTCGGATCCGACTTCCGCCCGCCTCTTGCGCTCCGCCCGTCGCGAACTACATTCCCCCGGGGTAACTACGGATGCACAGGTCCGCAATGTTCCGAATAAAGACAGTGTCAAGTTTTGCCACAGTTGGCCGATACCCTTGGCAACAGAACGAAAATTTTGGGAGACAACATGAGAATTGAGCCAACGAACAACACGCCGCAACCGCAGCAGATTGAATCGGTCAAACCGAAGGCCAGCGCCCCCGCCGCTGCGCCGGAGCAAAGCACCGTGGATTTCGCCGCTTCTTCCCAGTTGCTGGAAAAACTCCAACAACTGCCCGACGTGCGCGCAGATAAAATCGCCGCGGCCAAAGCTTTGGTGAACGATCCAAATTACCCAAGCCCGGCCGTCCTGGAGAAAGTCGCAGACGCCATTTCCGCCGGCGAACGCATCCAGCGTCCCGAGTAGGCGGAAGAGCGGGGGAGCGGGGATTTCCGGTTCCCTGGAGACTTTGGGGGCGCGTCTTCCGAGTGAGCAATGCCCCGTTTCTACGTCTCTCCCTCGCCCCGTTTCCCCGTTTTCGCTTTCCCGCTTTCCGCTTTCAGCTTTCGCCCTTAAGTTTCGCGCGTGAGTTTTGTTGCTGAATTCAATTCGCTGCCGCTGACGTCTCTGGCGCGACAATCGCGCGCCGGTTCGCTGGACGCCGCGCGTTCCGCGATGCTGAAACCGAAGCTGTCGCTGTCCGATTTTGCGACACTGATTTCTCCCGCCGCGAGTGAACTGCTGGAAACGATGGGACGCCGCGCGCACATGCTCACCCAGCAGCGTTTCGGCAAAGTCATCCGCCTTTTCGCGCCGCTGTACCTTTCGAACGAGTGCATCAACAACTGCAAATACTGCGGTTTCTCGCGCGATAATCCCATTCTGCGCGTCACGCTCAGCCTCGATGAAGTGAAACGCGAGGCGGCTGCCTTGCGCGAACAGGGCTTCCGGAACTTGCTGCTCGTCGCGGGTGAACACCCCAAGTTCGTTTCCAATAATTACCTGCTCGACTGCGTGCGCATGCTGCACGAGGAATGGCCGGGCATTTCCCTGGAGGTTGGCCCGATGGAAACGGAAGAGTATCGGCCGCTCGTGGCCGCCGGTGCGGATGGGCTGGTGGTTTATCAGGAAACGTACGATCGCGAGGTCTATGCGGAGATGCACACGGCGGGACCGAAGCGGAATTTTGACTGGCGGCTCGAAACTCCCGAACGGGCCTACGCCGCGGGTTTCCGCCGTCTCGGCATCAGCCCGCTTTACGGCCTGGCGGATTGGCGTTACGAAGCCTTGAGCGTCGCGGCGCACGCGGATTACCTCCTGCGTCATTGCTGGAAGGCATCGCTCACGATCTCCACTGTCCGCATTCGTCCCTGCGCCGGTGAGTTCGAGCCGCTCACGCACATCAGCGATCGCGAACTGGCGCAACTGATCTGCGCGTTGCGATTGATGTTTCCCGATGTCGGAATCGTGTTGTCCACGCGTGAAAACCCAAGGCTGCGCGACGGATTGATTCCGCTGGGTGTCACGATGATGAGCGCCGGCGCGCGTACTGAACCGGGCGGTTACACGGGTGCGGGCAAGGAGAAGATTCATCAAACCGTGCGTGGCCGAATTGTCGAAACCGGCGCCAGCGAATGGGCAACTCCCGAGAACGGACATCCGACCAATGCCACCGGCCAGTTCAATGTGGCGGACGAACGTTCGCCGCACGAAGTCGCGCGGCTGATCGAACGACTCGGTTACGAACCGGTCTGGAAGGATTGGGACGCGGCATTGACTTCTTGAACTCAACCGCATGAGCCAGTCTGCAATCATCGCCAACGGACAATCCCTCCAAACCGAGCTGCCTTCTTCGATCGAGCAATTCCTGGTTGCGCAAGGGTTGCTTCCGAAAAGCGTCGTGGTGGAACACAACGGCGAAGCGGTGGCCCCTTCTG
>CAMLLE010000573.1 GCA_946480555.1 uncultured Verrucomicrobia subdivision 3 bacterium | reverse complement strand
CAGGTGGGAACGAAACCAGATCCCGGGAGGGCGCGTAGCTCGGGCGCGCGTCTTCGTCGTGAATGTCACGCCAGCGCGCGCCGTCCTTTGGTTCCCCCCTTTACCCGCCGAAGCGAAGTTCCCTTGAAACTTCAATCTGAAACTTCAGGGCTCCGTTCCAGCCGACCGAACCGTGCCCATATCGACCGTTTCATCGACGATCTTTTCCAACACAGCCGCCGCTTCCTGCGGATCGAAGTCTTCGTGCTTCGTCTTCTTCACGCCTATTTTGCTCAAATCGTAGTGCTTGTCCGGCGTGAGCCCGTGGCGTTTCAAGATGTGCCGCGCGCAATGCAGCGGGCAGCCGTCCAGCGCGATGATTGGCCGGCCCGATTGCGCGGTGCGCACGAGCGGCTTCACATCGCCGCCGACGCCGGCGATGCAGGACATCTCCGCGACTTTCATTCGATCCATTTTCACGGCGAGATGATTCGCCATCTGCGCCGCGCTGGAGGCCCCGGAGCAGGAATATACCAGGGGCAAGTTCTCGTAATCGTTCATGATCGGCCCTCCAAGGGAGTGGCCGGGTTGATCCAGTATGGCCTGACGTTCAAATGCATGACTCAACTTCGTGCTGCGCCAGACAGTCTGCACGCGCCAACCCGGCCATTCGTTGATCTGAGTCAATTCGGTTTAAAATTCCCGAAGTCGGTTGAATGCTTCTGGCTCCGCCGCCTTCTTGGGTGGCGGCGCTTGCGCGAAGACGCGCATGAAGATCATGTTCAGGCGGGTGCCGTCGCCGCCATGGCTCGGCCCGCGAGCCAGCCGGTTGTCCAGGCCGCCTGAAAGTTGAACCCGCCGGTGATGCCGTCGATGTCCAGCAGTTCACCGGCGAAGAAAAGCCCGGGACAGAGCTTGCTCTCCATCGTGCGGAAGTTCACTTCCTTCAACCGCACACCTCCGCATGTGACGAACTCATCCTTGTTCAAACTTTTGCCCGTAACGGCAAATTCGGTTCGCAGCAGCAGCTGAATCAATCCGAGCTGTTGCGGTCGGGAAAGTTTGGCCCAGCGCGCTTCTGCGCTCAATCCTGCCGCAAGCACGAGCTTTTCCCACAGGCGCGCTGAGAGTGGTGCGACGGGTGAATTGACTATGGTCCGTGCACCCTGAGTTTGGCGTCTGCGCTGGAATTCAGCCTCCAAGCTTGATTCGCTTTCCCCCGGCAGCCAGTTCACCGTCAGTTGAAATTCATAATTTGCCGTTTGCAACGCGCGTGCGCCCCAGGCGGACATCCGCAGCACCGCCGGCCCGCTCAAGCCCCAATGCGTCACGAGCAGCGGCCCGCGTTCACGCAGCTTCATTCCGCCGGCGGCAACTTCGGCGTCGGCCAGCGAAACGCCCGCGAGTTCCCTCAACCACGGCGTTTCGATGTGGAAGGTAAAAAGGGAAGGAACGGGCGGCTCCAATGTGTGCCCCAGCGCTTCAGCCAGTTTGCCCAGCGCAGGCGTTCGGCAGCCGCCAGTCGCGAGCAGCACCCGGTCGCACGTCACGCTTTCGCCGGTGCTCAAACCAAGGTCGAAACCGGATTCGCCCCGCGCAACGCTATCAACGCCGCAGTTCGGCCTGAGCTTCACACCCGCGCGTTGAGCGGCGTTCATCAGGCAGTTCACGATCGTTCCTGAATCGTCCGTGACCGGAAACATGCGTCCATCCGCTTCTGCCTTGAGACGCACGCCGCGGTTCTCAAACCAGGCAACGGTGTCGCGCGATTGAAATTGCTGAAACGGTCCGATCAAGGCCTGACCGCCTCGCGGATAGCGCCGGGCGAATTCACGCGCATCAAACAACGCATGCGTCACGTTGCATCGGCCACCGCCGGAAATGCGAACCTTGGAAAGAAACTGCGGACCTTTTTCGAAAATGCTGACCTGTGCGGCTGGATTGGCCTCGGCGCAGGTGATCGCCGCGAAGAAGCCAGCAGCTCCTCCGCCGACAATGGCGATGCGCGGCGAGTTCATCGGCGGACGTTATGAGATGGCTGCCGTTTTGACAATGTGGCGGGAGATGTGAGAAGCGCTCCTGGACTGGAGCGCTCAGAGAGCCGCAGAACGTTTTCAGACGCGAAGCACTGTGCTAGGCTCCCGTCATGACAAAGCTTCTGCTGGCGATCGGACTCGCGGGTGCTGTGACCGCAGCGGCGCAGGACGATGTGTTTACGCTGGATGCCGAAACGATTCAGGCGGCACAACAGTGGGCGGAAGAAAACCTTGATGAAGATACGCTGCGATCATTGGCTGGCGGCGATCGCGCGAAAGTGAAGGAGTTTCTGGAGGACGCGCAGAAGAAACTCCAGGGAGAATATGTGATCGACGTGGCGCAGTTGCGCAGCGCGGCGGAGCTGGTTTTGCCATTGCTGGAAAGTTCCGAAGAGACGCAGCCGTACGCGATCTGGTTGCGCAGCCGGATGGATTATCTGGAAGTCGCCGAGGAATTGCGTTTGCGGATTGAGCCGCCGACCGTTCAGACGAACAGGCCTGCCGTTCCGGTTATCACGAATGCGCCGCCTCCGAAGCTGCCGTCACCTGAAGTTCAGCGAGAGATTTGGATCACGAAGACCGTGAAGCGCGCGGTCCCGGCCCATGCCGAACCTTACGTGAAACGGCTCAAACCGATCTTCGCGCGCCAGCAATTGCCGCCGGAACTCGTCTGGATTGCCGAAGTTGAATCATCCTTCGATCCGCGCGCGAAAAGCCCAGCCGGCGCCGCGGGGCTCTTTCAACTCATGCCCGCGACAGCGAAACAATACGGACTGAAGACCTGGCCGCTCGACCAGCGCTTGAAGCCGGACGAAAGTGCCGAGGCCGCGGCGCGCCACCTCGCTTATCTCCACCGGCGGTTCAAGGATTGGCGTCTCGCAATCGCTGCAT
>CAMLLE010000572.1 GCA_946480555.1 uncultured Verrucomicrobia subdivision 3 bacterium | reverse complement strand
GAAAGGGTTCGGGGTTTTTTTTGCCTGGCGGGCCTAGATGGCCCGGGTTAAGACGAGCGTGATGACATGTATCGGGCGGCTGAGGTGGCCTTTTATCAGGCGTATGCGATCTGCCCCTATTCCCCCGAAGCCGTGTGGCGCTACGTCCAGTTGCTCGTGAATCGGAATCGTGTTGATGACGCTATCTTGCTGGCAAAAACGAGCCTGCACCTGACGCCCGACGATGCGCAACTCAAGCAGCTCCTGGCGCAGTTAATGAAGCGGTGACTCCAAACTGAGGTTCGGAACGACGCTGGAATTTTCCTCAGAAGAGCTCGCGCAACGGGAGCGTTGTATCGTCGGGATGCCTGCTCTTGGACCGTGATGTGGACGTCTTGGTTGAATGTCTGGAGCTCAACACAGCTACGGATTTTCCACCGCCCCGGAAGCGATCACCGCCTCCTCAGCGTAAAGCTTGCGATTGCTTTGATTGAACTCGAGTTTGAGCTCCACCTCCAAATCTTCGAGTGTCACAAGCGTCCAGCGAACGGGCGTGAACACGTTGTTGTTCCCGCGCTGCTGCCGCTCGAGTTCAAATGCCAGCAGCAAGTGCAGAGCGTCCTTGGTGATCTTCGGTCGAGCGGAAGCGGAGTAGTAAAACGTCCGCTGAGAACTCTCGTGAGTCCTCGCGCTGTAGGTTTTCAACTCAAAGTAACACGGAACCGGCCCGCCAATTTCCATGTCGGGGTAGCCGGCGACCTGCTGGGTGCCCGCTGCGTTTGTCGGAACCACACCGGACAGCCCGGCCCGATGCAACGCGTCGCGCACGATCGGCTCAAGGTTGTTGCCCGCTTCGTTCGGCCGTCCGGCGGCGATACCCGATTCGCGGGCTGCTTTCAGGGCGCCGTCGGCGGCCACCCGCAGCCTGTCGATCAACTCCCGATGCTGAACCTCGTTCGTATTCAGGGTGAGCACAGCGCGTCCGGTGGTGACGCGCACCGCCTCACGGAACGGCAGCGGACCGAAATCCCTCAGCTCATCCAAAGCGGCAACATAAGCGTTCGTCTTCGGAACTTCGGCGGATTCGAGTGGGAGAACTGGCAGTACGCAGGCGGCGGCAAAGAGGAGAAAACGTTCCATGGCGTGTGGAGCTTCGAGAGAACGCGCCGAACATTCAATCCCGAAAACGCGATCTTGGGTGCCGAAGTTCGATAAACCGTGAGAGCGGCCAGGACGGTAAAGAAGTCCGATCCAACACCGGTTCTTGCCGATCTCCACATCCTTTCCGGTCGAGCCAGTTTGCGGGCAATTCCTACGCGTTGAAAACCGGGCTGAATTGAGCTAAATGAGGACTTGCATTGACCGGGGGGCGTGACTACGCTCCTCGCTCCTTTTTGGAAAGTGCCTTTGGGCGGAAAGATTTGCCGCCGTTGCGGACAACCAATTGATTTTATATGGCAGTTAAAATTCGCATGAAGCGGATCGGAGCGAAGAATACTCCGGTGTTCCGCATTGTTGTGGCTGACAGCCGGAGCCCTCGTGATGGCAAGTTCATCGAGGAAATCGGCACCTACCACCCGCTCAAGAACGGCAACAATTACACGCTGAACCTCGAGCGCGCGCAGTACTGGATCAGCAAGGGCGCACAGCCGAGCGACACCGTGGCCAGCTTCATCAAGAAAGCCGGCAAGGCGGCGGCTTAAGCGTTCCGCCCATGCAAGCCTTTCTCGAATACATCGTCAAAGGACTCGTGCAGAACCCGGAGGCCGTGACGGTGACACCGGTGGAGCGGGAAGGCACGACGGTGTTCGAGCTGCGGCTCGACCCGAAGGACGTGGGCAAAATCATTGGCCGGCAGGGCATGACGATCAATGCGATCCGGTCGTTGCTGCTGGCGGGGAGCGCGAAAACGGGTTTGCGCTGCACGTTGGAAATTGTCGAGGACCGGGCCTAGCGCCCGGCGGGTCCGTTATTCGGAGGGACGAGCGATGCGAGTCTCGCTAACCGGACCATGAAGATCGATGTGCTGACTTTGTTCCCGGCGATGTTTGCCGGGCCGCTGGACGAGAGCATCGTCAAACGGGCGAGGGAAGCCGGTTTGCTGGATCTGAAGATCCATCAGTTGCGGGATTTCACCCACGACCGGCATAAGACGGTGGATGACCGGCCGTTCGGTGGTGGACCGGGCATGCTATTGAAGCCCGAACCGATCTTTGAAGCCGTGGAAGCGATTGCGCGTGAAAACACGCGGGTGATTTTGATGTCGCCATCGGGGCGGCCATTCACGCAGGCGATCGCAAGAGAACTGGCGCAGCTGGGCGACCTGTTGATCGTGACGGGGCATTATGAAGGGTTCGATGAACGAATCCGCGAACAGCTGGCGGACGATGAATTGTCGATCGGGGACTACGTGCTGACCAACGGTGCGTTGCCGGCGATGGTGGTGATCGACGCGGTGGCGCGGTTGTTGCCCGGAGTACTGGGTGACGACGACAGCTCGAAAGATGAGTCGTTCAGCCACGGGCTGCTGGAATATCCGCAATGGACGCGGCCGGCGGAGTTTCGGGGAATGAAGGTTCCCGAGGTGTTGCTGTCCGGCAACCATGCGGAGATCGCAAAATGGCGCGTCGAACAGGCGAAGCTGCGGACAAAAGAACGAAGACCGGATTTGATGGCGTGAGGAAACGCGCGTCAGAAAGAATTTTATGAATCAGGCACTACTTGAAAAAATTGAATCGGAACAATTTCGCAAAGACGACGCGAAGTTCGAGGTTGGCGACTCCGTTCGCGTTCACACGAAGGTCGTTGAAGGCGACAAAGAGCGCATCCAGATTTTCTCGGGTGTGGTGATTGGCAAGCGCGGCCGCGGTCTGAATGAGACTTTCACGGTGCGCCGCATCAGCTATGGCGAAGGCGTGGAACGCGTGTTC
>CAMLLE010000571.1 GCA_946480555.1 uncultured Verrucomicrobia subdivision 3 bacterium | reverse complement strand
GGCGCGCGAACGGCAAGCCGTTGCTTTTCGATGCGAAGAATCAGCCGAAGCCGGCGTTCGACGCGGTGATTCGCGTCGCACAGGAGCGCAGCACTGCCGCCAGGTGATCTCATGAAGATCCATTCGCTAGTCGCGGCGGCCCTGTTTCTTTGCGGCGCAAACAGCTTCGCACAGGACACGAACTTTTACGTCTTCCTCTGCTTCGGACAATCGAACATGGAAGGCTTTCCCGGCATTCAACCGCAGGATCGCGGGCCGGTGGATGAACGGTTCAAGATGTTTGCAGCGGTGGATTTTCCCAGGCAGGACCGCAAGAAGGGCAGTTGGTATCCCGCGGTTCCACCTTTGTCGCGGCCGCCAGCGGGACTTGGACCGGCGGATTATTTTGGGCGGACGTTGGTTTCAAATCTCCCGCCGCACATCAAGGTGGGCGTATTGAACGTCTCCATTGGCGGCTGCAAGATCGAGCTGTTCGAGAAGGAGTCGTTTCAATCCTACGCCGCCTCTGCGCCGAAGTGGATGACCAACACGATCGCGGCTTACAGCGGCAACCCGTATCAGCATCTGGTCGATATGGCGAAGCTCGCGCAGAAGGACGGTGTGATCAAAGGCATCCTGCTGCATCAAGGCGAGTCGAACACCAATGACCGCGACTGGCCGCGCAAGGTGAATGGCGTTTACACGAACCTGTTGAACGACCTCGGGCTCAAGGCGGAGAACGCCCCGCTGCTGGCGGGTGAACTCGTGGGCGCAGACCAGAACGGCGCCTGCGCGAGCATGAATCGGATTATCCGCGAACTGCCCCAGACGATTCCGACCGCGCACGTGATCTCTTCCGAAGGCTGCGAAGGGTTGCGCGACCGGCTGCATTTCTCGGCCGCCGGCTATCGCGAGCTCGGCAAACGCTACGCCGAAGCCATGCTGCCGTTGCTGGGAGTTGAAACACGGGAATTGAAATGACGCGGCGCAAACCACGTGGAGACCGGGCATTGGTTCCGCACGCCCACGATCGCCTGATTTCGAATGAAACTAGATTCTAGAACTTTCAGCCGCCGGAGATTCATCGGGACCGTCGCGACTGCCGCCGTCGCGCCGATGATTGTGCCCAGCTCGATTTTCGGCCAGAACCGCCCGTCAAATCGCATCACCGTTGGCGTGGTCGGCTGGGGAATGCAGGGGCCGGACAACACACGCGCGCTGATGGCGGAGGAAGATTGCCGAGTTGTTGCCGCTTGCGATGTCGATAAGAAGCATCTCAAGGATGCCGTCGAAACCATCAACAAACACTACGACAACAAGGATTGCACGGCTTACAGCGATTATCGCGAACTGCTCGCGCGAAAGGACATTGATGCTGTAATGATCGCCGTGCCCGATCATTGGCACGCGCTCATGGCTGTGGAAGCGGCGAAGCAGAAGAAGGACATCTACGGCGAGAAGCCGCTAGCCAAGTCGATCGCGGAACAGCAGGCGATCGTCCGCGCTGTGCAGGAGAACAAGGTGATCTGGCAAACCGGATCGTGGCGGCGTTCGCAGCCCTCGTATCTGCGCGCGGCGGAGATTGTCCGGAACGGACTTCTCGGCAAGTTGAAGCGCGTGGAAGTGGGTTTGATGTCCGGACATTTCGATTTTTTGGAGCGCTTCGAAGGACTCAACTTGAAGCACGAAGCTTCCACGCCGCCAGCGGAGCTGGATTACGAAAACTGGACTGGTCCCGCGCGGATGCTGCCGTACGTGCAGGCGCGCACGCACATGAACTGGCGCTGGAATTACAACACCGGCGGCGGAATGCTCATGGACTGGGTCGGTCATCATTGCGACATCGCGCATTGGGGAATGGACTGCGACAACTCCGGTCCGTTGGAGGTTTCCGGCAAAGGCGAATTTCCTCCGAACGACGCGGTATTCAACACTGCCACCGAATATCGCATCGAACTGAAGTATCCGAACGACGTCGAGATGGTTATCGCGGGCGGACACTCGGACATCGAGGAAGGCACGAAGTGGATCGGCACCGATGGCTGGTTGTGGATTGGGCAGTGGGGCGCGGAATCATCGAACCCGGATTGGCGCAAGCAGAAGGATCTTCCAGACGATGTGCGCAAGGTGAAGCTTTACGCATCGCCCGGGCACACGCGGAACTTTCTGGATTGCGTGAAGTCGCGCAAGCCGACCGTGACTCCGGTGGAAGTGGCGCATCACTCCACAATTCCAGGGCACCTCGGCTTGATCGCGATGCTCACCGCGCGAAGAATCCGCTGGGATGCGAAGACGGAGAAGATTATTGACGATGCGGATGCCAGCAAGCTGCTGACCCGGGATTATCGCGAGCCCTGGAAGTTGAGCTGATGACTGCCGTCTCGGCCTCGCTGAGATATCCTCAGGGGAAAGAGGAATCACTGGACGACGGACGATTGCGCCGGACTCTGTTCCCGTTGCAGGAACGTCTTCCGGTATTCGCGCGGAGATGCGCCGACGACAGCTTTGAAAATGCGGGAGAAGTAGAACGGATCTTTGTAGCCCAGCGCTCCGGCGGTCTCTTTGACGAGCTTGCGCTCCTGAAGCAATTCACACGCACGCTGCATTCGCAGTCGGATGAAATATCCAATGGGGGAACTGCCGGCCACGCGCTTGAACATCAAGTGAAGCTGCGAGCTTGAGACGCCGGCAATGGCGCTCAATTGCGCAATGCGAAGCGGCGCATGAATGTTCTGTTGCATGTGATCGATCACCATTTGCACGCGCTGAGCGGGGTTGCTCCGCGTGCGTTCCGCCGGTGGTGCCGCCGATTCCATCGGCCGTGCCTCACTCACGGGCAGTGCGGGTTGAAGCTCGTCGCCCGCGGTGATTCGATTGGTGACGTCCGGATCGGAATGGTGGTTCTCGCGCTGGCGGAATGTCAGCAACGCAGGGGAACATTGAT
>CAMLLE010000570.1 GCA_946480555.1 uncultured Verrucomicrobia subdivision 3 bacterium | reverse complement strand
GGCACGGTGACGACCGAGGAATTTGGTTTGCCCGATCACATTCGCACCGATCAGGCGTGGATCGGCGAAGCGCCCGTGGGCGACTGGTTTTACGCGCCGAATTTCACTTACGATTCCGGCATGATGATTCGTTACATCACCGAAGCCGCCTCGCGCGACGGCAACGCCGCGATTTGCATTTCGTTGCAGCCAGATGGCGGGCTGGACAGCGGCGCGGTTCAAATGCTCAAGGAAGTCGGCGTCTGGATGCGCCGCAACGGCGAAGGCATCTACGGCAGTCGCGCGTGGAAAATTCCCGGCGAAGGCGAAATGGTGAACGGCAAACTGAAGCAGTTGCCCGGCGGGAAATTGGGGAGGCATCACGCCGATTTCAAGTTTGGCCCGCAGGATTTCCGTTTCACCGCCGGCAAGAACGGCGCGCTTTACGCCTACTGCCTGACCGTTCCCTCGCCCGGAGCAGAATTGAAGATCAAGTCGCTGGGCACAGACGCGAAGAATCTGACGCAGCCGATCAAGTCCGTGAAACTGCTCGGGCATGACGGCGACCTGAAATGGAAACAGGAAGCTGATGGCCTCGCGATCACCTGCCCGGCGGAAATGCCGTTCGCGACCTCGATTGCGTTCCGGATCGAATGAGAAGATTGAAATCCAAGATTATGAGAATCCATCCCGCACTGCTCGTTTCAGCGATTGTCCTGACTGGCGCTTGCGTCGGCATTGGCCACGCTGCGTCTGACGCTGCGAACCGCGATCGTTCGTTCGATTCCGGCTGGCGCTTCCTGAGGGCGGATGCGCCGGGCGCGGAAGCCGCCGCGTTCGACGATTCCAAGTGGCGCACCCTCGACGTGCCGCATGACTGGAGTCTCGACGATCTGCCGCCGCGCGAAGAATCAGGTCCGGAACTGTCAGTGGTGGATGGCCAGTGGCGTTTTCAGAAAGGCGATGACGCTGCATGGAAGGCGCGCGACTTCGACGATGGCGCGTGGCAGAACGTGACGTTGCCAGAGCATTGGGAGCGCCACTCCAATTATACCGACAACGATGTTTACGGCTGGTTTCGCCGGCGGATCGAAATTCCCGCTGAGTTGAAAGGAAAGGATTTCGATATCCTGCTCGGCTGCATTGACGACGTGGACGAGACGTTTCTCAACGGCGAACGCATCGGCGGGATGGGATCGTTTCCGCCGAACTTCCAAATCGCGTGGGATGTGCAGCGGCGCTATCGCGTTCCCGCGTCGCTCGTGCGCGGCGACGGGTCGGATGTGCTCGCGGTGCGCGTGTTCGACCGCTCGGGCAACGGCGGCATTTACGAAGCGGGCGTCAAAGCGGTTCGCGTTGGTCCGTTCGACACTGGCGAAAGCAAGGGCGGGCCATCGACCGGCCACGTCATCGGTGGCACAGGCTGGTATCGAAAGCAATTCACGCTGTCTCCGGCAGATCAAGGGAAGCGCGTGGTGGTGCGATTCGATGGCGTTTACATGAACGCGGATTTCTGGATCAACGGCCAGCCGCTTGGAAATCATCCTTACGGCTACACGAGCTTTGAATTCGATCTCACGCCGCACCTGAAACCGGCAGGGCAGGAGAACATCATCGCGGTGCGCGTTCGCAACGAAGGGAAGAACAGCCGCTGGTATTCCGGCTCGGGAATTTACCGGCACGTGTGGCTGACCGTCACTGAACCAATTCACATTCCAACCTGGGGCGTGTTCGTGACGACGCCGGAAGTCTCGAAAGAGAAAGCCGTGGTGAAAATCGCGAGCGAAGTGCGCAACGAAACTGGCGCTGAAGCGAATGCGATTGTTCGCACCAGCATCCTGAATCCGAAGGGCAAAACAGTCGAAACCCGCGAGAGCAACCTGCGCCTTGCTGGAAACGAAACCAAGAGCGTAGAGCAGTTGATCGAAGTCCGCGCGCCGAAATTGTGGTCAACCGAATCGCCGGAACTGTATTCGGCCAGGATCGAGATCGTGTCCGCGGGGAAAATACACGACACGACTTCGACTCATTTCGGCATTCGCAAAATCGAAGTGGACGCAGAGAACGGCTTCCGCCTCAACGGCCAGATGCTCAAGCTCAAAGGCGGCTGCATGCATCACGACAACGGCCCGCTGGGTTCGGCGACGATTGATCGTGCCGAGGAACGCCGCGTTGAACTGATGAAGGCGAACGGCTACAACGCCATTCGCACCAGCCACAATCCGCCGTCGCCCGCGTTTCTCGACGCGTGCGACAGGCTGGGAATTCTCGTGATTGACGAAGCGTTCGACTGTTGGGGCGAAGCCAAGAATCCGCAGGACTATCACCTGTATTTCAAGGACTGGGCCAAGCGCGACATCGCTTCGATGGTCCGCCGCGACCGTAATCATCCGTCCGTCATCATGTGGTCCATCGGCAACGAGATTCCCGATCAGTTCCGCGCCGAGGCGACACAGAGGATGTTGCGCGAAGCCGTGCTGTCGCATGACACCACGCGCCCGGTCACGCAGGCGATCTGTTCGGACTGGGGCAATGTCGCCCGCAATTGGAGCACGCTTTCCGACATCGGCTTCAAGCATCTCGATGTGGGCGGCTACAATTATTTGCCGCAGCACTACGAAGCCGATCACGCGCGGAATCCCAAGCGCGTGATGTACGGCAGCGAATCGTATCCGAAGGAGTTCTTCGACTACTGGACGCTCGTGGAGAAGCACTCCTACATCATTGGCGACTTCGTCTGGACTTCGATGGATTACTTCGGCGAGTCCGGCATCGGCCACACCTGGCTGAGCAACGAGAAGGACAGCTTCCTCAAACCGTGGCCATGGTATAACGCCTGGTGCGGCGACATTGATGTGTGCGGGTTCAAGAAGCCGCAATCGTATTATCGCGACGTCGTCTGGCGTCGTAGTCAGATCGAGATGATGGTTCACACGCCGCTGCCGGAAGGAGTTCACGAAAACG
>CAMLLE010000569.1 GCA_946480555.1 uncultured Verrucomicrobia subdivision 3 bacterium | reverse complement strand
AATCCATAAAGGTTTAGGAATGACTGCGCGAAGGTGAACCAGTTGAACTGCAGGAACGGGCTGACTTCACGCACCGAGGAGGCAACATTCATCAGCCATGCGATGGCAAAGGCCATTGAGCCGAAGGCGATGTATTTTCCGGCTGCAGGATTCTCGCATTGGCCGCATCCGCCGCGGCACGTGCGGAAGACATTTACAACCACAGAGATGACCGTCACGAGCGTCAGCACCGTCGCAACCGTGCTCAGCGCCGGCATCCAGGCCGGAAGCGGCGCGCTGGCAGGAATACCGCTCCAGCCAGCGAAAATGATGATCGTCCAGAATGTGAAGAGCGCGAGGTAATCGCTGTGCAGCGCGCGCTTCATCATCGTGGGCATCAAATAGAAGATTGCAGCCAGGCCGACGAGCCCGAGGCAGACCAAGTGAAGATTGCCCGAGAACCACCAGGCAACCGCCGCCTGAGTGACGCCGCGGACCGGGAAAATGGTCAGCAGCAAATGCGCGGTGGAGAAAATCCAGGGAAACCAATACAGCGCCGCGATCAGGAACCATTGCGACGGCTTCATCGCGCGAACGGTGCGTGCATGCAGCGTCAAGAGCGTCCAGACCGCCACCAACGTGTAGCCGATGAACAGGAGGGCCGCGGCCGACTTCGGCATTTCCAGGCTTTCAAAGCCGGTGTTGTTGTCGGAGAAAATTTGAATCAGGCCGACCAGCACGCCGACATGCCAGACCTTTGCGCCGAGAACCATTACGCCGGGTTGAACCGGAGTCACCTGACCAAGCCGGGCGATAATCCAAAGGCCAACGCCAAGTCCAGCTGGAATCGCGAAACCGTAGAGCAACGCGTTCGTGGAAGCCGGATACAGGCGGCCGTAGGTAAGCCACTCGCAATTCGCCAGGAAGTTCGGACCGTGGAACTTGATCGATGCCAGCAGCCCGAAAACCGAGCCGAGCACGAGCCAGAAAGCCGCGCCGTAAAAGAGCGCGAGCAATGGCGCCCAGCACGAGGCGTCGATGCGGCGCAGCGTGGCGTCGCTCTCAACAGCGGCGGAGGTGGAGCAGGAGGAATTCATCGAGGCTTACTCGAATTCGCTGGGCTTGGCCGGAGCCGCAGGAGGCGCGGCGCTGGCTTTTTCCACACGAGCGATCAAATCCTTCCGGGCGGCAGCGGGGTCGGTTCCCCAGCGTTGTTCCACCAGGCGCACGGCGTCTTCGACACGCAGGCGGACAATGCCCTTGTTCTTGTCCAGCCAGGCGGTGTTGTTCAGCGCTTCGGTTTCGGCGGCGCGAAGTTCCTTCAAAGCGTTGGCGCGTTCCGCGGCACGCGCGGCGTTGACGGGCTCAACCTTGTTGTAATGCCGCATCGCCCAGACCAGGCCGGCCACGATCAGGAACGCGCCGACAATGGCGATCGCGTAAGCCGTCGTGCTGCAGTTGCGGCAGGAATTGTTGGTTTCGGAATTCATGGCTGCGTTATTTCGCGTGTCCGTGTTGCGGTGCGTCCGGTTCATCCACTTCGTCCAGCTCGCCGCCGGAAATCTGCGTCGGCACCGGATGATAATGGCCCATGGCTTCAATCAGGCGCGGATCCTTGAGCGGATACGGCGCGGCACTGGCGAACTTGGCGAGGAACACCTTGGCCAGCAAACCGAGCATGAAAGCGATGCACCCGAAATCGAGCCAGATCCACGCCCAGGCGGAGATGTTGCCTTCCGGATAAAGCACCGGCTTGATGTTGAACGACATGTCGAAGTAGTGCATCAGCCAGTTCCAGCAGGCGATCGCCGCGATGTACGGAAACACACTCTTGAGATCGATGCGCAGCAATCCGAGGAACGGCGCGAAGAAATGGCCGAAGATGATGACCAAGCCCACGTAGAACCAGGTGCCCTTCTCTCGGATTAAATACCAGAAGGTTTCTTCCGGAATGTTGCCGTTCCAGATGATGAAGTATTGGGCGAAATGGATGTAAGCGTAGAAAACCGTGAACGCGAACATCAACGTGCCGATAAAATAGAACTGATGCTCGTGCAGCACGTCCGTCAGAATGCGCTGGCGGTTCAGCACGGCGGTAATGACGTAAACCATGCCCAAAGTCATCCACACGCTGCCGGCGAAGTAATACACGCCATACATCGTGGAGAACCATTCGTGCTGCATGCCCTTCATCCACATCACGACCGCGAGCGTCAACGTGACGGCGAAGGCGAAGATGCCCCAATAGGAATAGCTGCGCATCTTGTAGGTCGGCAGCGCGCCGCCCATCGTGTCCTGCTTGATGGACCAGGAACGCAGACCGTTCGACAGGAACCACCAGATCACGAAGCACGCGGCGGAGACAATGAAGAACCCGGCTTCCGTGAACAACGGTTGCTTGGCGTGGAGCGCGTGGTCCGCATGAGCGTCGTGGCTCATCCAGGCGTAGAGATGTTTCCGGAGGAGCGCGATGGGAATCCAGAGAATCGCCATCCATGGAAACAGCAGCGTCGCGATGTGTTCGTTGAAACGGCGGATCGGCACCGACCAGCCGGCGTCGAACAGATGGTGCACGAGCACCAGAAACAATCCGCCAAGGCAGATGCTCAGGCAGAACATGTAGGCGACGAGATACGAAAAGGCGAAGTGCTTGCCGCCGTCTTTCAGTCCGAAAAAGCTGACGAGCGCACCGAGCAGGACGATCAGTCCACCAACGCCGAGCAACAGGCCCGGGACTTTGCGCCACTTCGAGAGATCGAATGGCTGCGGAGCGGGTTTGGAGTGCGAACTCATATTACTTGGTCAAATTGGCCCGCAGTTCCTGCGGCACATCGTCGATCGTTCCCAAACGGCTGAGCTGGAGCGCGCGCAGATACGCGATGATCGCCCAGCGATCGTCCACCGGAACATTCGGCCCGTAAGCGCCCATCAGGTTCCGTCCGTGCGTGATGACGTAGAAAAGTTCTCCGTCG
>CAMLLE010000568.1 GCA_946480555.1 uncultured Verrucomicrobia subdivision 3 bacterium | reverse complement strand
GCAAAGCGGAACCAGATTCCGCGACCGCGGGACGTCGCTGCGATCGTTCTCAAGAAATCCCGGCAACTGCTGGGCGATTGCACAATCGCCGTTCGCGCTACGCTTGGTTCGGTTTGCGACGGCGCGCAGCTCTCCACCGGGCCTGCGTCAGCGACGAAAGGAATTCCAAACGACTCTGTTTCGCTCGTCGTTACCTCGCCGCCCTTTCTAGACATCGTGCAGTACGCCGACGACAACTGGCTGCGCTGCTGGTTCGCGGGCATTGATCCGAAATCCGTCCAGATCACCATGTCGCGCAAAGTGGAAGCGTGGCAGGCAACGATGACGGAAGTCTTCCGGGAGTTGCAGCGCGTGTTGAAACCAGGCGGACACGTTGCGTTTGAAGTAGGCGAAGTTCACAGCGGGAAAACCAAATTGGAAGAAGCAGTGTTGCCATGCGGCATTGCGGCCGGACTGAAGGCGCTGTTGATCATGATCAACGACCAGAAGTTTACGAAAACGGCGAATTGCTGGGGCGTGGACAACATGGCGAAAGGCACCAATACAAATCGAATTGTCGTGTTTCGCAAACCATGACTGGGAAAGCGTGCGAAACCAAAACTTCCCCGTGGTGTTCGAAATGGAGCTACGGTAATTTCGCCACATGCACGGAGCGCCAAAGACCGCCTGCCTGCTGGGGATCGCCCTCAGCCTTTTCGCCGCGCACACCGCGTCCGGCAACGCAGACGCGTATCAAAGCATTTCCGAGCGCAATGTGTTTGGCCTGCGCGCGCCCGGAGCCGACAAGCCCCCGGAGCCCCCACCGCCACCCCCAAACAAGATTACACTGACCGGCATCACGACCATTTTAGGAAACAAACGCGCGCTGATGAGCGTGGCGATTCCAAACAAGCCTCCCGAGCCAATGATGCTGAGTGAAGGTCAGCGGCAGGGTGAAATCGAAGTGGTCCAGATCGACGAAGTGGCCGGCATGGTGAAGGTGAAGAACCAGGGCGTGGATCAAACCTTGGATTTCAAAACGGACGGCGCAAAAGCGCTTCCGCCAGCCGTGCATACCACTCCCGGCGTGGTGCCACCGCCCATTCCGGTGCCGAATATGAATGCCGGGAATCCACCTCCCACAGGCGGCCAACCCGGCGTGGGTGCGCCAAATCCAAATTTTCCGCAACGCACGCTGCCGACCAGGAATCTTCGCATCCCGCAAACTCAAAATCCGCAGGCCATTCCGCCACCCCCGTCGCAGCACTGATGCAACTTCGAGGAAAATTTTCACCCTCGGGATGCGGTGGAATTTAGCGGAGAGCGCCCCGGCCTGTGACGCGCCGAGCATTCAATTTCTGGGAATTCGAGAGCCCCTGTTTCATATCCCCAATCTTCAAAGGCGCTCGATGATTGTATCGTTGCGCCCTCACCTCCTTGCGCCCTTGCATTAGGCTCCTGAACCGAAATGCTACGCCGTCTGTAGTTCGCGCACCATGAACGGCTCGAACTCGCGATGGAAGTGTGGCGGGATGCGCGCCTTGAATCGCGCCGCGTCGCCTTCGTAATCGCGCTCCACCACTTGCGCCACCTCATGCAGGCGCGCAATGACGTCGGACCTGCCATGCGGCACCGCAAGTTCAACGAATTCCCGGATCGGCCGCAGCTGACTGCCGAGTTCAGCGAGCAATGCCGCAATATTTTCACCCTTGGCAGCCGAGATTGGAACTCCATGCGGATGCTTTTCCAGAAATCGCGCCAGCTTTTCAGGACTGCCGTCCAGCGCATCAATCTTGTTGAAGACCATCAACGTTGGCTTGCCCGCCGCGCCGATCTCGCTCAACACGGATTCCACCGCGGCGATTTGTTCATCGGCCTGCGGATGACTGACATCCACGACGTGCAGCAGCAAATCCGCTTCAACCACTTCTTCGAGCGTTGCCTTGAACGCCTCAACCAAGCCGTGCGGCAGCTTGCGAATAAAACCCACCGTGTCAGTCAGCAACACATTCTGATTCGTCGGCAGACGCAACCGCCGTGTCGTCGGATCCAGCGTCGCGAACAGCTTGTTTTCGGCGAGCACATCCGCGCCAGTGAGCTTGTTGAGCAGCGTGGATTTTCCGGCGTTGGTGTAGCCGACGATCGATGCGAGCGGCCAGTTGTTTCGCTGGCGGGCGGAGCGCTGGATGTTGCGCTGGTTTCGCACCACTTCGAGATCGCGGAGAATGCGATCGATGCGTTCCTGAACCTTCCGACGGTCCGCTTCCAACTGCGATTCGCCCTCGCCGCCGCGCATGCCGATGCCGCCTTTCTGGCGCGACAAGTGACCCCAGAAACGTGTCAGCCGCGGCAGCAAATGCTGCAACTGCGCGAGTTCAATCTGAAGCTTGCCTTCGCGCGTGCGAGCGCGCTGCGCGAAGATGTCGAGAATCAGCGCCGTCCGGTCGAGAACCTTGCAGTTGAAAAGCTTCTCCAGATTGCGACTCTGCGCGGGGGAAAGTTCATCGTCGAAGATGACCGTGTCGATCTGGTGCGTTTTGCAGAACGCGGAAAACTCCTCGGCCTTGCCCTTGCCGATGAACGTCGCGGCATTAGGCGTCTCCAGTTTCTGAACGCCTTCGCCCACGACTTCGCCGCCGGCCGTTGCGGCGAGTTCAGCGAGTTCCTCGAGCGAGTCGCGATGTTCCCAGGCTTTGCGGGATTTGAGTTCGATGCCTACCAGGAAGACCCGTTCGGTCTTCGAGTTCCTTGTATCAATTAAAGCTTTCAACGATTACGTCTGGTCTTCGGCTGGCCGGTATGACCGCATCCAGCACGCCGGCACCATAGCACGGTCGAGCCGAGAAGGAAATTGGGGAATTCGAACGGCAGATTCGAAGCGAGACGGGAGTTCAGACCAGGAATTTCACGGTTCAGGAATCAAGCTTTCAGATTTCCCTAAGGTGCGGACTGCAATCGAAGACATCGCCGTCACGACAATCTTCGAAC
>CAMLLE010000567.1 GCA_946480555.1 uncultured Verrucomicrobia subdivision 3 bacterium | reverse complement strand
TGATGGATTATGGCTTTCACGCGCCGACACTGAGCTGGCCCGTGGCCGGCACGCTGATGGTCGAGCCGACCGAAAGCGAATCGAAGTACGAACTCGACCGTTTCTGCGACGCGATGATCTCCATCCACGCCGAAATGAGCGCCATCGAATCCGGTTCAACCGACGCGAAGAACAATCTGCTCAAGAACGCCCCGCACACTGCCGACCAAATCGCCAGCGAAAGTTGGAATCGTCCGTACACTCGCGAAGCCGCCGCCTTTCCAGCAAAGGATTTGCACGACTACAAATTTTGGCCCCACGTGGCCCGCGTGGACAATGTCTTCGGAGATCGTAATCCAGTCTGTTCCTGTGTGGGGATGGAGGCCTATCAAAGTTGAGGAAGGGCCAAAACTCCGGCCACCGATCTACGCAAATCAAACGCCACACGTCCACGGCCGGCAGAAAGAGCCCCGTGTGCGGACACCGTTTTCGAAAACCTTCAACGCGACGGTAATTCAGGCAGCCACCTGAGTTGCAATGGAATCCCTACAAGCAGCGAGGGTTTTCAGAATGATTGACCTGCTCGGCAACTCGCCGGATGCAATCGCGGCCAACTTGGAGGCTGAAAGGCGAGGAGAGTTGCCCAAGCTAACGCAAGCAGCTGCTTAATCGTGGATTCTTGAAGTGGTGCCAGAGGCAGGAATCGAACCTGCGACCAAAGGCTTATGAGTCCTCTGCTCTACCCCTGAGCTACTCTGGCTACCGTTTTGCGGCGACAGACTCTGCCATACCCGCAGTTCGCCGCGCAAGCCTGCAACAAAAGAAAACCGTTGTTCCGCACAAAACATTGTTGAACTGGTTCATTCCAATCCCAGGATCTTGGAAACACCTCCCGAGAATCTGAACAGCAGGAAGCAGAACGGCAAAGCCAGCAGACAAATCCCGGCGCCGATGAGCCAGCGATGATCGGTCTTGCTGGTGAGAACGAGAAGGAAGCCACCGGCCAGCATCGCGATGCCAAGCGCAGCGATCAATAGGAACACAATCAGCGGACCGCCGTGAGCGAGCATCGGAGTCATTCCCATCGACAAACCAGCAAACAGGATGAGCGGGGAAGTTCCGCTCAAACTTCGATGCCGTATGCCTTGATTTTGTTGTAGAGCGTCTGGCGGCCGATGCCGAGGCGTTTGGCGGTTTCCAATTTGTTGCCCCCGGTTTCTTTCAGCATCTGCACGATGGCGTTGCGTTCAACACCTTCCAGCAAGGTGAAGTTGGTATCGACGTTCTGATCGGTCTCTGGGCGGACGTTCGTGATGGAAAGGTCCAGTGAGTCGATTTCGTTCGTTTCGCAAAGCAGTACCGCGCGCTGGATTTCATTCTGTAACTGACGGACATTGCCGGGCCAGTCGAAGGCGGTGAGGCGATCCACGGCGGCGGGTGTGAAGCCGCGAATCGGCCGCGCGGCTTGCGCCACGAAGCGTTTCAGAAACGCCTGTGCCAGCGGCATGATGTCTTCCCGACGTTCGCGCAAGGGCGGCAGGTAAACGGAGATCGCGCTGATGCGGTAAAACAAATCTTCACGCAACTTGCCATCCTTGATGGCTTCGTCGGTTTTGCGATTCGTGGCGGCCACGATGCGGCAGTTGGTTTTGTAGCTGATCTTGCCGCCGACGGGGCGCACTTCCTGATCCTGCAGGACTCGCAGCAGTTTGCTTTGCGTGTCGATCGGCATCTCCGAAATTTCGTCCAGGAACAGCGTGCCGCCTTCGGCCTGGCGGAAAAGACCTTCACGATCTGAGTGCGCGCCGGTGAATGCGCCTTTGACCGAACCAAAGAGTTCGCTTTCGATCAATTCCCGTGGCAGAGCGGCGCAATTGATCTTGATGATCCGGCCCTTGCTGCGCGGGCTCATGGCGTGAATCAGATCAGCGATGACTTCCTTGCCGGAACCGCTCTCGCCGGTGATGAGAATGGAAACATCGCTGGGCGCGACGCGTTCAACGGTGCGCACGACAGCCTGCATTTGCGGGCTTTGGAAAACGGGCGAGGAACCGCCGCTCATGGTGGAGAGGGCGCGGCGCAGGCTGCTGTTCTCTTCGTTCTGCTGCTTGTGTTCCAGCGCGCGTTCCACGGTGACCAGGAGGCCCTGCGTGTCGAACGGCTTGTTCAGGAAATGATACGCACCGCGTTTGGTGGCTTCGACCGCGGCTTCAAACGTGGCATTGCCAGTGAGCACGATCACTTCCGTGCCGGGCCATTGTTTCTTGATGATCGGCAGAAGATCGAGACCGTCCGAATCGGGGAGCTTGAGATCGAGCAAGACGACATCGGGCTGGAGTTCCGAGAAAAGCTGTTTGAGCGCGGCGCCGCTGTCCGCTTCGGTGACGTCGTAGTTGTCGCGGAGAATGGCCGCGAGCAATTCGCGGATGTCCGCCGCGTCATCGACAACGAGAATTGATCCCTTCATATCATTGATTCCGATATTGCACACAGGCCTGCGTGAACGCGCGAAAGAGGGCCCGGTGTTCCGGGTGACAGCTGGCGAGCCGCTCCGGATGAAATTGCATGGTTAGAAGAAAGGGAAGCATACCGACCGCTTCAGGCTTCAGCTCCATGCTTTCCACCACCCCATCCTCGCTCGTGCCGGTCGCCTGCAATGGTTCTGCCACGCGACCGACTGCCTGGTGATGCGTGCTGTTTACGCCCAGATTTTTCTTGGCCGTAATCTTGGAGATTAACGATTGCGGTGTCAACCGCACTTCATGAACGACCTCGTTCCGCGCGTCCATCCGACGATGTTCAATCGCATTTGGCAGTTGCGAAGGAATGTCCACAACCAACGTTCCGCCCAGGGCGACGTTCAACAACTGATGCCCGCGGCAGATCGCCAGCAAGGGTTTGCGCTGGCGGAATACTTCGTCGATCAACAGCAGTTCGCGGAAGTCGCGCTCACCTTGGTCTGGGGTGGTCTCAACCGTCTTCTGCAAGGAGGGC
>CAMLLE010000566.1 GCA_946480555.1 uncultured Verrucomicrobia subdivision 3 bacterium | reverse complement strand
CGGGCCGGAAAATGAAAACGTTCCCGTGCCGTTGTTCGTCCAAACCTCGATCGGCCCGAGGTCCAGTCGCGATGAAATCAAATCGATCTTTCCGTCGGCATTGACGTCTGCCGCCAACGGTGTGTGAGGCTGGCCGCTAACAATGAGCGTGGAAGCGAGAGTGAAGGCGCCCGCGGTGTTGTTGGTCAATAAGGTCAACGAACCATAGGCGACGTTGGCGCTGATCAAGTCCGGCGAATTGTCCGCGTTTACGTCGGCCATCACGAACCGGTAGCCAAAGCCGGCCGGCGCCGCGGAGGAAAACGTGAACGTCGCGTTTCCGCCGTTCGTGAAAATGTCCAGCACGCTGCCGAGATAATTGTAACTCACCAGGTCCGCGCGGCCGTCGGCATTCACATCGCCCGCCACGAGATGCGCGGAAAGGTTGTTCAGCTGAACCTGGGACGCGACCGCAAATCCGCCGCTGCCGGTGTTCGTTAGTACCATCATCACGGTGGACTGATACGAGGCCGACGCTAGATCGACTTTTCCGTCGCCGTTGAAATCCGCCGCGACGAATGACGACGGTTCAGCGCCAGCAGGGTAACTGGTGGACGTCGGGAAAGTGCCCCAGCGCAGGCTGAAACTGAGCGCGCCATGCGAATTCGCGTTGAAGAGACTCACGTTGGTGATGGCCGCACCGTTGCCATTGAACGTGCCGGAAATGCTCACGTTGGCCGCGCCGTTCGTCACGATATTCGCCGGCAATTGCGCGGCGGGAATGGTGCCGATGATGTTGGCAGCGGGAACGGAATCAGCCGTGCCTGCGGTAAGCGCGCGAATCGCGTGAGGCGTGGAGGTCAGAAACTGGCGCGGCGCGAGACTGGTGAAATTGGCAGCGCCATTCGTGCGGACCGAAATTTCCAGCCAGCGTTGCGCGCCGTTGAACGGATCGCTGCCAAAATCCAGCGTGGTCGTGAACGTGCCGTTTACCACCGGGATCGCGTTTGGGACTGTCCAGCTGACGGAACCATTCGTCGGTGCATCGGCCAATCCAAACATGAATTCGTAAACGCCGCTGGCGGGCGCACCGCTTTCATTCAGCCGACCTTGATAAGTGAATGTGGTGGGCTGGGCGAAGGCAGTCGATGAAGGAGCGTGGATGGTCGCAAGCAGCAACAACGCGAGTGTGAGTTTGAGTGAGGGTTTCATTTTAAAGGATGTTCTGAAATGGGTGGTCAGTTGTTCGCGAGTTGGTTGTGTCGCGGAAGCGCATTGAGATCGGCATGGTGGGACAGGCTTCCCGCCTGCCACATTCCAGCCATGGCCCGAATTCATCACTGGAATCCCGGTCAAAGGAATCTGTTTCATTCTGCTGCCGTTCCTTCCGTTGACGATTCGTTCCATGGCGTTCACTTTCCAATCGTGGACGGCCCGCCAGTAGAAGTGAGTGTGATCTGTCCGCGGGTTGGATTGATTACGGCACCGGCGCTGGTTGAACTGTTCAGCAGAGTGACGACGCCGTTGGTTTTTACGACGTTGATCGCCTCCGCGACGGTGTTGAATGGACTGATTGCCGTGCCGGATTCGCAAGCGAGTTCGCTGCGCTGGAAGTTCAGATAAACGTTTTGCAGCAACGGGCGCAGGCTCACTTCCACGGCATAGTGATCGGACGGATAACAGGCGCTGGAATCGCCGGAGCAATGTCCCGCAAATGTGTCCCGCCGGATTGCCGCGTCGAAGGCGGCAAATTCTCCGCGGCTGTGTAGGACGTGATCGATCCGTTCTCCAGCCGAGCCGCCATTGAAGCCGTGGTGGGTCTTTTCGTTTCCCGTCGGAGTGGGAATGACTTCGCGATAGCTGTTGATGAGCGGAAGCGTCTGTTGCGGCACCGAACCGATCGGGATGAGGCAGTGGGCGGAGCCGCCGTAATTGGCGGTGCCCATCAAGATGCGAAACTCGGTGTCGTCCTCGTCGCAATTGAAATCCCCAAGCAGAATGACCGGCTGCCCGGCGGCGATTTGATGAACCCGTTCCCGGATCAAGGCGGCGGAGTACTGGCGCGCGATGCTGTTCAGCGACCAATGCCCGTTGAAGACAAAAAACGTCGTGCTCGTCTGCAGATCCAATAGTTGCACCCAGGAAGTGATCCGTTGGTTGCCGCTCGCCACATCCAGCGGATGTTGCGACTCCGGAACATCCGGAAAGCAGCTCATCCAAAATGTCCCGGCATTCAGCCGGAGGAACCGGCTCGCGTTGTAAAAGATCGCACAACGTTCGCCGTCGCCGCGATTCCGCTCGTAGTATCCGTGGCCGGGAAACCAGCGCGCGACGTCCTGCAATTGCGATACGCGCACGCCGCTCGATTCTGCCGGGTTCATCACCTCCTGCAGCCCGAAAATATCCGGCGAATGGGCCTTCATGTATTGTTCCGCCACATCGCGCCGCGCAATGCTGCCGAAGGTGCGATACCACGAGTCCGTGCAATCCGACGCGCAGGCCCACCCGTCGCTGTAGCGGATGTTAAAAGTCCAGATCTTGATGCGATTGCAGTCCATCGCTCCGGCAGCCGGCGCGAGCAGCAACGCCAGCAACAGGCCGGCCCCAATCTTCAATCGAATGTTCTTCATAACTGCGAAGAAAATCGGACGTTATTGCAAACTGACGAGCACCAGGACCAGGCCCTTGCCTTTCGGCAGCGGCGTCATTGCTTTTCCAATGATCGCGCCGAACGCGCGTTCGCGATCGGTTGCTTTCATGGCGTGACCCGGCGCATCGGACGTGGTGAGCATGTCGCCCGGCATCACCGCGCCACCGGCATCGGCATCGGTGTAGCACCACACCCGGCCGGTCAACGCGACCGGATGTTTTCCGGTCGCCACGGTCCCGCTTTGTTGCAGCATCAATCCGGGTCGGATGCCATTGGCGCCGCTGATGATTCCGGCCACTGTGGGATCGTAGGCGCGATTGCTGAGGCGCATTTCGCCGGGCCGCTC
>CAMLLE010000565.1 GCA_946480555.1 uncultured Verrucomicrobia subdivision 3 bacterium | reverse complement strand
CTTCATCGAATATTCCAGCCGCGGTGAACTGGTTCCCGACGAACAAACCGTCGCCCTCTGGCGCCAGACCATCGAGGGCAACACCCGCACCGGACTTTTCCATCCGGAACAGGACGTCCTGGTGCTCGACGGAATTCCGCGCAACGTGCATCAGGCAGAAATGCTGAAGGACACGCTCGACGTGTTTGGGATTTTCTACCTTAGCTGCAACAATTTCGAAAATCTGGTTCTCCGCCTGCAACGCCGCGCCCTGCGCGAAAATCGCTTGGACGATGCCAGTCTGGATGTCATCCGCAACCGGCTGAAGACCTATGAGACAGAGACCAAGCCGCTGCTCAACTACTACGGCAGCCAGCTCGTTCATCACATAGACGCCGATCAGGCCCCGGCAAAGGTGTTGATGGACATCCTCAAGTACGTCATCCCGAAGTAAGACGGCTCCCCTCTATGCTGGCAGGCAAAGCGGACGCTCTGTCCCATTCTCCACACCGAATGACGGTTCCGCTGCACGGCCAATACACCGGTTCGGAAACCGCCATTCAGTTCACAATCTCGATTTACGCAGCTTCAACCGGATCGCCTCCAGCTCAGTTCTGCGAGCCGTTGCGATGCTGTTGCAGCAGCTTCTCAAGCGAATAATCCGCTTCAATTGAAAACAGCCGGTCGGAAATGTCGTTGAGCGCCAGCCGTGTCGTTTCGAAACGTTCGGAAAGCGTATCGAATATCTCCGAAAGCTCGTAGCGCTGCGCCAGCCGATGATCGCTCGCCGCCCGATAGTGCGATCGGCCCAATCCTTCGTAATACTTCAAATCCGGAAAGCCACGCGCTTCAGCGCGGAAGCGAATCCGTTCCGGAAACACCCCAGCCAGGAACAGGGAGTAATTCCCGATGTGCGTGCGGAGGAAAAACGTCGTGCGATCATCAGCCGTTTGCAGCGCGCCGAGCATTTCGAAGAAATAGTCCAGCGGGTTCGCCTGGCCAGGCAAAATGCACCGGGATCGTTCGGATCGCGCGAATTCCGTCAGAACCTCAGCCACATAATCAGCCACCGCACGATTCTCGATGTCAGCGCGTCGAAATACGTGCCGGACGAGAATGTAGAAGTAGAACCGGCTGGAAACTCTCAGGCACCCGCCGCGATCGAGCAGCGCACGAAACAACTCTTCATCATCAAGAATTGCGTCCCTGGACTGCTCATCCGCCAGCAAGTTGATCAGGCACTCCGTGTTTCCGAGTTTCTTGCCCAGCACAGCCAGGATGAACTCCACATCCTCAGCTGCGAACTGGACCCGGCAGTTCGGTTGAATCATTTTCATCGTCGAAACATCACAGACGACTTCCGGCCCTCGTGCCTCACGCACGCCCTGCCGCAGACTAGAGCATGGATGATTCCACGCAAATCCGCTCATTTACCCAGCTCAGCTATCGGCAAGGGCGTGCTGGGATTTAGCCACAACGAGTGCGGATACGCAGACTGTCAGAGTCCCACCGTTTGAATGGGACCTCGATTTCCAACTGGGGCGATGACCGCACGTTTGCACGTGAACGCCAGATGCTAGGGTACGCACCAAAGCACAAAGGAAGTTTATGAAAACAACATCTCGTTACATCACATCCGGGATTTTCGCCCTCTGCCTTGCGGCAACGCCATTGCTGGCGGCAGACGATGGTTCGTTTGCGGGGCGCATTTCCTCGGTCGATAAATCCAAGAACACCGTCACCGTGGACGGAGAAAAATATGTTCTCCTGCAATCCACGCGCGTGACGAAGAACGACAGCGCTGCAACCGCTTCCGATCTCAAAGCCGGGCAGCGCGTAGAAGGGCGATACAAAAAATCCGCCGAAGACAAACGCGAAGTGCTCTACGTGGACATCAAGAAAGCGGCTAATGTGGGCGGCGCCCGCGAGCGAGCCACCACCGAATCTGGCGCCACCTTCCGCGGCCGGATCGCGCGAGTGAACGACGATCGCCAGACCATTCGCGTCGGTGACCGCACGTATCATGTTCTGCCCACCACGACCATCAGCCGTGCCTCCGGCGGAACTGCGACGCTCCAGCAGTTGAAGGCAGACCAGTTCGTCACCGGCACCTATAAACTTTCAGCCGAAGGAAAATATGAACTCCTTTCGCTGGAAGTAGGTCGGCCGCAAAAGGATCGGTGACGATTCGTAGCCCCTGCGCTGGTTGATGGCCAGCGCCGGGGTGCTCCATGGGTTCCGTAGGAGTAGATAAAACTACCGACAAAAAATCTCTGGAACAAACCAGGAACGGGCGCATCATAGATGCGTCGCAAAAACCAAACCGCAATCCACGAAACCACTAAATCGTGTGATTGCTACGCAGCCGGAAAGGAATCTGGCTGAATCAGAAAGGAACCGCAGCGCCATGAAGAAGCTTCTGCTTTCGGTCGGAGTTGCTTGCAGCCTGTTCTCTGCTCAAGCGGCCGTTTACGTTTTCGATACCACCTTCCAGGATCCGGAAGTACCCGCGAACAATTCGCCCGGTGTCGGTTATGGGCTGTTCGTTTATGACAACGCCGCCCATACCCTGGACATTGATGTGGTCTTCGGCCGGCTGTTGGGAAACACCACCGTCGCTCACATCCACGCTCCCACGACTCTGCCTTTTCAAGGCACAGCCTCGGTCGCCACGACAGCTCCCTCCTTCGTCGGCTTCCCAACGGGTGTCACGTTTGGCGCCTTCAGCACGCTCTTGGATTTGACCCAATCCTCCAGCTACCATCCGAGCTTCCTGGCGGCAAACGGCGGCAGCACCGCCGCTGCGGAGGCTTCGCTCGCAGCAGCAATGATCGCAGGCAAATCATACTTCAACATTCACACGAGCGCATTTTCGGGCGGCGAAATCCGCGGCTTCCTCACGCTCGTTCCGGAACCCAGCAGCTTCGCCCTGCTGACTCTCGGTGGCGCACTGGCCGCATGGAGAGCCCGCCGGAAAGCCTGATCTCAATACAACTGT
>CAMLLE010000564.1 GCA_946480555.1 uncultured Verrucomicrobia subdivision 3 bacterium | reverse complement strand
ATTCTTATGTGGGAACCTTCCGGAAAAGGCAACTGAATAACTGCGCGCGTTCAAGCCACCGGGAGGGAGCCACGCTTCTCTGTGAAACGCGTCTAATGAAGGAGTGAAGGACGGCAGCTGTTCCAAGCGCCGGCGGGTTGAAGAAATTATCCAGTCCGCATCCGATCAGCGCAGGGAGATCCACGCCAGCGGACAGCCCGAACCTCCATTTCTCCCTTCGACCTGGAGATGAAAACACCGAAAGATCGCGTCCGCCGTTCTGTTGGACGCGGGCGGCAGAGGCGACTCAGAACTTCGGCTTCAGCTCGCGCGCGTCCGACGGCTTGATGTCCTCAAACTCGCCCACCCAGAACACCACCTGCTTCTTCTCGGCGTCGCGCTCGAACTGGATCACGTAGTTGAAGCCGGGCTTCGCGGTGATCGGAATCTTCACCGGCTGCGACACGGTCGGACGATGCACCTTGTTCGGCAGCGGCGAGCGCTGGCTGCCTTCCGGGGCAGCATCCACCGTCTCCGTCGTGCGAAACGTCACAACCACCTCATGCCGGCCGGGCGTGAGCCGGAGCGACCGTGTATCATCAAAGCCTGTTCCGCTGACCGGTCTTCCATCGATCGAAAGAATCCAGACAGGCGCCGTGGCTTCCACCTTGGCGGCGGGCCCTGCAGTCTCAGACGGCTCCACGTAGCTGCGCGTGGAAGCGCAACCCGCTGCAAGGATGAGAACGAAACACGCGAAAAGAACGTCAGTCGCGCGGCGAAGTTTGAGTTGGTTCATAATCTTGAAAAGTAACCAGCTGTGGAATGAAGAACTCCACCCGCGAGCCGTAAATCGCACAATCCACATCATAGGTTTCCCCGCCACGGGCATGGAACTCAATCGTCTCGTGAAAGACTGCGCGGCGATCGAGCGAAAGCAAGAATGCGTTCTCATCCAGCGCGGCAAACTCTTTCAAAACTCGTCCCGAAGCACAATCCTGCTGTTCAGCTGCGCCGGCGGCCTTGCCCCCAGGGCGCCATTTCGCGTGCGCCGAATTTGAACCATCAATGATTCCGGGTTCGCACGCCGCCCTACGACCAAAGTCGCCCCTGCGATTCGGAGTTCACACTTCTCACGAGGCTGGCGCGAGCTATAGTCGCCGTTACTTCCGGATCACATCGCGCCACTCGCGTTTTGGCCGGATGACTGAAGTATGATCAACACAACTCGCTTAACGTTGGCGGCGGCGTTCGCAGCCGCGGCCATTGCACTTTCTGCGGCTCCGAGCTTTGCGGCGCAAAAATCCGTGGCGCCGTTATTCGAGGGAATGGGGCGGCATCATCGGACGGTCACCACCGGATCAAAAACCGCCCAGCGCTACTTCAACCAGGGCCTCACGCTCTGCTACGCCTTCAATCACACCGAAGCGATCCGGTCTTTTCGCGGCGCGCTGCAGGCCGATCCCGATTGCGCCATGGCGTGGTGGGGAATCGCATTTGCCAGCGGCCCGCACGTGAATCGTCCCATGACTCCGGAAGACAACGAGCGTGCGTGGAATGCCCTCACCAATGCACTCGCGCTGAAACCAGAGGCTGCCCCCGTGGAGCGCGCGTTCATTGATGCAATGGCTACGCGCTACGTTGCCGGGTTTCAGGAAGACCGCAGCGCACTCGACAAAGCCTTTGCGAATGCCATGCGCGAACTGGTGCGGCAGTTCCCGGACGATCTCGACGCGCAGACCATCTTTGCCGAAGCGTTGATGGATACCATGCCTTGGGATTACTGGTTGAAGGATCGCTCACCCAAACCGGAAACTGAGGAAGCGCTTGCCGCGCTGAAGTTCGTGCTCAAGCGCAATCCAGATCATCCTGGCGCGACTCATTATTACATTCACGCCGTTGAAGCCGGGCCCCAGCCGGAGCTCGGATTGCCGTCCGCCGATCGGCTCAGCGAACTCGTGATGCAATCGGGCCACCTGCTCCACATGCCGTCGCACATCTATGTGCGCGTCGGGCAATATGAAGATGCGGAGATCTCCAACCGCCGCGCCATAAAGGCGGACCGTTCCTACATTCAAAGCTGCGCGATCCAGGGCTTCTATCCCGGCGTTTACTATCCGCACAACGAACATTTCCTCTGGTATGCGCTGTATTTCCAAGGCCGCAGCGCCGACGCATTGAAGGCGGCGCGCAAGGTTGAAAACATCGCGATTGAGAATTATTGCGGGGCCAATAAGGCATTGGAAGCGCCCCGCTTCCGGCACCTGCCCTGGCTCACCCAGGCACGCTTCGGCAAATGGGCTGATGTGTTGAAGGTGCCGCAACCGGTCGCGACGAACGATTTCCTCATCGACCGCGCGATGTGGCATTTCGTGCGCGGCCTCGCGTTCGCCGCGAACGCGGATGTGAAAGCCGCGGCACACGAACACGCCGAACTCGCGCAGCTGGCTGCCAGCGAACAAGCGAAGGCGCTGGACAATCCAGCGTTTCCCGCGAGCGGCATTTTGCAGGTGGCCGAACACTGGCTCGCCGGCAAAGTGGCGGAAGCGCGCGGAAATCCAGTTGAAGCCGTGAAGCACTTGCGAAATGCGGTGGAGGCGGAAACGTCGCTGCCCTACATGGAACCGGCATTCTGGCCTGTGCCAGCGCGACCGGCGTTGGGCGCCGCCTTGCTCCGCGCCGGGCACGCGGCGGAGGCCGAAGCGGTCTTCCGCGAGGATCTCCAGCAATGGCCGCGCAACGGTTGGGGCTTGCTGGGATTGGAACAAAGCCTCCGGGCGCAGAACAAAATCGAAACGGCGGAAAGCGTGCGCCGCGAATTCGACGCGGCCTGGAAACGCGCTGACGTGAAACTCGATCTCGCCTGGTTCTGAAAACGAAACGTCCGCCGGGCAATCTCTCGCCCGGCGGATGATTTGCCAAGAAACAATCCAAACAGCGGATTATTTCACTTCAATTTTTTTGACGCCCTTCAAATCGGCGTCGGCTGGTGCGATGGCAATGG
>CAMLLE010000563.1 GCA_946480555.1 uncultured Verrucomicrobia subdivision 3 bacterium | reverse complement strand
CAGCAGTTCGATCAACGTGAATGCCCTGGAAACGCAGGCGTGGTAGGGCGCGTCTCTCCGAACGCGCCGCCCCACTTCGCTGTCCGATCTTAGCCTAAACAATTCCGTTGAATATGGGGCGGAGCGGCAGCTCCGCCCTACCGAGAAAGGTAGGGCAAAGCTGCCGCTTTGCCCCATTCTCCGTGCAAGCTGGTTGGCTTCGACCACATCGTTCCGGCTTGGAACCGCTGCTTTCAAATTCATGTCTCTTTCAATTGGCCCGCCGGGAACTCGACGTCCCGGCGGGCGGTTAACTTCCGCATCCAACCCACCAACTCACGGAATCCGAATGGTGAAGTACCGCATCGGTTCAGACGCATTGACCGGGATCCCATTCGAAAACGAGCCGGCCCCATCGAGCGTTCCCGTTGCGCTCACCGTCCAGTTCGCCAGCGGCAAAGCCAGGTTGGTGGAACTGATCAACGAATAGCCGCGGCTGGGTGTGCCGCCCGTGCCGGTGAGAATCAGATTGCCGACACTCAACATCGGACGATTCAACGCCGGCGCGACCGCGAAGGCGTTCAGGTTGATTCCCTGCAGCACAATCTCGCTGTAGCCGGAATAACCGTTGTCCTGATTTCCCTGGCGCGTGAAGTCGAAGGTCACCGCGTAAACGTTCGTCGCAAGCGCGGTTGCTCCGTTGATCGGGCTGATGGCGACGCGATTCACCGATGGTCCGCTGCCGGCGGGCGGGTTGTAATCCACACTCACCAGCGGCACAAACGTCGCCGGAGCATCGATCGTCGAGTAGGTGATGTTGTAAAACTGCCCGTCGCGGTTGTAATCTCCCCAGCCGCTGTAAACCACAATGTTCGTGAGGTTCCAGCCGCTGGCGGACGTGTAGGTGACCGACGAACCCGCGCCGAACGCGCCGCCAGCCGTGGCGAAGTTCGTGTTGCCAAATCCGGTGGGCCCGAGGCTGCCATCCGACAGCGCTGGCAACCCGATCGTGGGCGGTTCGTTGTTGAAGTCGCCGTCGAAATCGCCCGGCCCAACGCTGCCGGGCAATTGTCCTGCGATGAGGTTCGGCGTTTCCACCGTCCAGCTCGGCGTGTCGGTATTCTGATTTTCAGTGGTCACGCCGATTGAAAGTGTGCTGGCCGCTGAGGGCGCGCCGAACACGTTGATCTGGCTGACACCGATGTATCCGTTCTCGAGGCCGGACGGCGTGGTGAAATCCACCTTGATCGCGTGAACATTGCTGGCGAGCACTCCGTTTACGGCATTGAGTGTCGCACGCGTGACGGATTTGTTGCTCACCACCGGGCGATTCGTCACCACCGCGATCGGAATGAACGTGGTGGGATTCGCCACGGTTGAGTAAAGCACCGTGCCCCAGATGTCATCGCGGCCCGCGTCATTCCAGCCGCTCGCGAGCACCACGTTGGTAATCGTGTAGCCATGCGTGGAAGCGGGCAGCGTGTAAACCACGAACTGACCCGCGCCGGGTCCGACAGTCGCGAACGTCGGATGCGGGCCGCCATCCACGATGCTGCCAAAGTCAGCATCCGTGAGCACCGGCAGTCCGCCAGCCAGACCGTGGCTGTTCGGATTGGTATCCGGATCGGTGAAATCACCAGAGCCAAAGCTGTCCGGCGATGCGTTGGCAATCAGGCTCGAGTCGAATGAAGTCGTGCTCCAGGTGGGGCTGAAGGTTCCTGCATCGGAAGTCTGATGAGCGAAGGCAATCGCCACATTGTCCACGGGCGACGGCGCGGGATTAACGATCACCCGACATTCACGCGTCGCTGAGCTGCCCGCGCCGTTGGAAGCAACCAGCCGATAGCCGCCATTCGTGGCTGTGTCGGCGGATTGCAGGTTCGACACTGTGAGCGTGACTGAAGTTGCGCCCGGAATGTTCGTTCCATTCTTCTGCCATTGATAGCTTGTAGCCCCGCTGAATCCCGCCGTCAGCGTGAGCGTGCTGCCAACGACGTCATCCGCGGTCACGGGCGTGATGTCCTGCGTCAGCACCGGCTTCGGCGCTGCGGGCGATCCTTTGATGACGATTTCCGAATAGCCTTCCCAACCGTTCTTCGGCGGGCTGCCTTGCAGGTTCCAGTTGATCTGAACCGCGTAAACGTTTTGCGCCAGCGCACCCGTCGCAGGAACCAGCGATACGCGCGTGGCGGACTGCACGTCGCCGGGATTGTTCGGATTGTAATCGAACGTTCCCAGGCTGATGAATGCGGTGGGCGCCGCGACTGTGGAATAAAGCACCTGGTATTTCTGCTCGTTGCGACCGCTGTCACCCCAGCCGCCGTAAACCACGATGTTCGTCAGATCGAAACCGTTCGGTGAAGCGGCGGTGTCGAGTTCGTAGGTCATCGACAAACCCGCGCCGCCGAACGGCCCGGCTGAAATGAGGCTCGGGCTGCCACCGACATTGGGCCAATAGTTCAGATAACCCACCGAGCCGTCCGCGAGAATCGTTGGATCGCCATTTGCGCCGCTCATGCCGTAGTCGCCGAGACCAGCCGTGGCGGTTCCGGGCCCGCTCGCCGTGGTTTGGAAACCGAGGATCAGGTCGTTGTTGGTGTTGACCGTCCAGGTCGGATAAAAGTTCGTACTGACTCCCGTCGCGCCCAGACCGGACTGCGCGGAGGGTTTCATGATGACGTTGTTCACGGCTGCTGGAACTGCGCTGACCGCCAGCGCCGCGGCCGTGCTGTACGAAGGTGCCGCCGCGCCATTCGTGGCATTGACTGCCATTAGCCGGTAAGTGCCGGCATTTGCCAGCTGAACGTTGGTCAGCGTGAGCGTTGCGTTCGTGGCTCCCGCGAGTTCATTCGTCACGCCGCCGCTTACGAACTGCCATTGAAGACTGGCCGGAGGTGAATTGCTGAAGACCGCCGTGAAGACTGCTTCCTCACCAACGACTGTTTCCATGTAGGACGGCAGCGTGTCTTCCACCAAATAAGGCGAAGGTGGTGGCGGCGGCGCAGCAGTATC
>CAMLLE010000562.1 GCA_946480555.1 uncultured Verrucomicrobia subdivision 3 bacterium | reverse complement strand
GCAACACCCCGATTCTGACCGGCGTGCAAGTCAGATGAGTTGTCCGCGGCAACACTGGAATTGTATTCGGGAACAGCGTGCCTCAAGAGGGCTTTAATCTCCGATGGCTTGAGTTGGTGGACGCCGGCGCGAAGCTGCTCCAGTGTGCGGCGGATTTCCTTCAGTTCCGGTGGCTGTGAAACGAAACGGAAAATCTTGGGATGAGATGTGGGCACAAAGTTTTCGCCAATCCGGGTGATTTCTTCGAACAACTTCTCGCCTGGCCGGATGCCCACATACTCGATCTTGATGTCTTCGTTGGGCCGGAGCCCGCTCAATTGAATCATCTGCCGCGCCAGTTCCGTGATTTTAACCGGCTTCCCCATGTCGAGGACGAATATCTCGCCTCCCATCACCTGCGTGGCGCTTTGCAGGACGAGCATGGAAGCCTCCGGAATGGTCATGAAATAGCGGGTCATTTCCGGATGTGTCACCTTGACGGGGCCGCCGGCCGCGATCTGCTTCTGAAAAAGCGGAATTACACTGCCGGAAGAACCGAGCACGTTTCCGAAGCGGACTGCCATGAATTTCGTGCGATTCGGCCACGCGGCGTGCAACGCCTGCACGTAGGTTTCCGCCAGCCGTTTGGTGGCCCCCATGACGCTCGTGGGATTGATGGCCTTGTCGGTGGAAATCAGAATGAACCGGTCCACGCGAAGCGCGAGTGCCAGATCCGCCAGCAAGGCCGTTCCCAAGGTGTTGTTCTTGATGGCTTCACCCGGTTGATGCTCCATCATGGGAACGTGCTTGTGAGCCGCGGCATGGAAGATGATCCGCGGATTGAACTCCGCGAGAATGTTTCTCAGGCGCGCCTCATCGAGGATGTCCGCCACCAGCGGCACGATTCGGTTGCGATGGTTGAGCCCAATCAACTCCTGCTCGATTTGGAAGAGGCTGGGTTCTGACCGGTCCAGCAACAAGAGGCGCTTCGGCTGACAGGAGGCGATCTGCCGGCATAGCTCGCTGCCAATACTGCCGCCTGCGCCCGTAACCAGAACCACGTTGTTTTCCAGCATCCGGTGAATGTTGTCTGTCTCCAACTCCACACGTTCCCGCCCGAGGAGATCCTGCACTTCAATATTCCGCAACTGGCTCACCCGCACCTGTCCCAGGGCCAGCTGATCCAGCGAAGGAACGGTCCGGCAAAGTATCTGCGCGTCCCGCAGCAGGCGGACCAGCTCTCCCACGCGATGGGCAGGCGCGGAAGGCATCGCGATGATGGCTTCTTGAATGCCCAGCCGGGTCGCATCGCATTCCAGCAGCTTCTCCGGCGGGCCAACCACCGGAACATCATGGACACGCGAGCGCCATTTGCTCGGGTCGTCGTCAAAGAATGCGACCGGTAGCAGGCCGTAACCCGGTTTGAGCGACAGCTCATGCGCCAGCACCGCGCCTGCATCACCCGCGCCGATGATGCCCACGCGCCGTTTCCGTGTCGTATCCGGTTTCTTCCGGCCAGACGCCGCGAGCACTTCCCGCAAGGTGCGCAAAGCGAGGCGAACGCCGGCCAGTCCTGCCATCGCGAGAACGAAGTCTATGGCAATCACACCTCGCGGCGGTGCGATCGGCCCCCCAAAAGCCCACCAGAGAACCAGCGCGGTGAGCGATGCCATCGCGAGGGCGTGAAACATGCGCCGCAAATCGGGCGTGCTGAAGTATCCAAGCAACGGAGTTAGCTGATGAAACGCAGCGAGCAGGGTCAGTTGTAGTGGCACCAACCATGACAACACAACCAGCCGTTCATGATACGACACTGGATCGACGCGAAAATCGAACCTCAGATCGTACGCCATCCAGAGACTCGCAGTCAGCTCCAGCGCGTACAGAAATCCCAGGAGCCAGACCCGAACCGGTGCGGGCACGCCGAATAGATTGAGTTTCATACCAAGAACGTTGGATTCCGGACCTGGGAAGCCTCTCTGCGAGATTCCTAACCTTCTGCCAGGGTGACCTTGAACGCGACGTGCTGGAGCATGGCAGCAAGCTCACGCATCCGCGCAGATTCCCGCCTGGGCAATGCGACAATCACTTCGTCGATCCGGTTGGCCCATGCCGGGTTCAGCAAACACTCGGGCATTCCGATGACGGGTATGTCGTGAGGACGCTGATGCCAGGAACGCGGGTCGTCATCAAACAAGGCGACGACTGTTGCGGTGTCAGATCTGCTGCCATCCATTTCGAGCGCGAGTCGTGCGGACGTTTCGCTCGGGCCAACAATGGCGACCCGCCGCGCAGGGCCGGCTGACCTCCGCCCAATCTGGCTGCGCCGTTCCCTCCAAACGCGGAAGAAGATTCGCACACCGCAGAGAAGGGCCAGCGAAAGAATGGCATCCAGCAGGATGATGTTCGACGGCAGTGTCAATTCTCCGCGGGACAACAGAGAAATGGCGAATTGAAGGAGCATTGCAGCTCCCAGCGCCGTGCTCAAACGTCGTAGCTCGGGAAGGCTGAAAAAGCTGATCGTTGCACGCAACCGCGCCAGCCAGATGAGGGCAAGCAGTTGCGGAACCACGACCCAGGGCAAAGCACGTTGCAGTTCAATGTAACTGTGTTGCGGAACACGGAAGTCATAACAGAGCTGGCAGGACAGCTGGAATGCGGCGATCAGAGCCAGGCCGTAAATGAACAAAGTTCCCATCCAATCTGGAAATACAGTGCGCAGCACGACCCAGACGTCCCGCATCAAGCTGGCGTGCTGTGCGTGCTGCCGGTTCAGCTCGATCTTCCGCGGCACGCAGTATTGCAGGTAGAACTGCTCCACATCGGTGCGTCCCTGAAGAATTGCCTCTTCATTGCGGAACACCAGTGAAGCCGGGTCTGTGATGCCCGGTTTGTAGCGGAGGACTTCGCGCTGCTCGGCGGTGTATTGTTGGACGTATTTCGGCACTTCGGGCCGCGGGCCGACGAGACTCATCTCGCCGCGCAGCACGTTCCAGAACTGGGGCAACTCATCG
>CAMLLE010000561.1 GCA_946480555.1 uncultured Verrucomicrobia subdivision 3 bacterium | reverse complement strand
ACAAGCTTCTTTCCAAGAAACCGCGCGGGAAAAAGAATGTCCGGCGACGTGTTCTGCGCGTGAACCACATCCGACCATGCGATCAGCCGAAGCAGCCTCGCCTCGGCGCATCGGACGAAATGCACAGGGAATTTCCATGCTGCCGCTTCGGCTTCCAGGTCGCTGCGGAGCGGCCGCCCCTGGACGAGCTTGAAGCAGACCTGCACTTCGAACCCGGGCCATTCCTGCGCCGCGGCGGCGAGCGCGAAGACAAAGGCTTCGATGCCGCCGTAGTGGCCCTGGCTGGGACTGGCGATAAGCAGTTTCATGAACTGGCGAGGCCTTGATCCGCTGGCAGGCCGGCTGGAACCCACGCTTTCGGCCGGTCGGTTTTTACGTCTGGGCAGCCGGCGCGTGTGCGCGGACGATGCGCTTCGATGAACCTGCGGGTGATGACTTTCCAATCCGCGTTCCGTTCGTACCAGGAGCGGCCGCTCATAGCGACGCGATCCAGGTCACCGTCCGCGGCCATCTTGGCAATACGCTCGACGCTGGTTGGAGAATCGTTCGAGGCGACGAAGTGCTCGCCTTCCCGCAACGGCGCGGAGTTCGCGCCATCGCTGAGCACGGCGGGGCATCCGGCTGCGAGTGCGGCCATGAACGAGCCTGATTTGCACGCCCATTCGCCGCGGTAATGGGAAAGGAACAGGTCTGCGCTACTCAGGGAATCCGAAACCCTTTCCGGACTGAGTTCGCCAAGAATTTCAACGCGTTCGCGCGACACGCAGTTGCGAAGCAGCGCAACGTCCTCGCTGTCGCCGGAGCCCAGCCCTTTCCCAACCAGCACGGCACGCGCAAGCAGCATCCGGTCGTTCAATGTGCGCAGCAGATTCGTATGCGCGCGAATCGTGGCGGAGCGCGACCAGTGCTGGCCGAAGATCGCCACGCGGAGCGGTGCCGCGCCGCGTTCAACGCGCGGTGAATCCACCATCGGAACGTTGCTTGGAATCGGCAGCAGCAGCGTCTTATGCGGCTCGATGCGATCCAGCATCCCTTGCATGCAGCGCGTGCTGGTGATGGAAATGCCGGAATGCCGGTGAAAACCTTCGACGAGCCATTTCTGAAGAATGCGCAAATAGAACGCGCTCTTCCAGGGCTTCGCCGATGTCGCCCAGGTTTCGTGAAACACGGTGGAGAATTGCTTTCGTCCGCCTTGAGGTCCGGACAGATCGTGAAGCCACGAATGAATGCCGCGATACAACCAGACCGGCACGCCGCGCTTCTGAAATCCGTATCCGACGTAGTGCAGCAGCACCGCCGGTTCTTCCTTGATGGCGGCCAGCTGGGACCAGATGCCCGCTTCATTGCGCAGGCGCAGTCGCCGGATGCCGAACGTTTCGATCCGGCTTGGGCCTTCCCACGCCGGATCGCAAACGATGAATCTGCCACCGACGCCGTATTGATCGCGGAGATGCCGTGCCAGGTGCAGCGCGTAGTCGCCAACGCCATCGATTTGCGGCGGCAGGGCGGGGACGATATGGGTAATAAACTTGGAATTCATGGTTCAGTTCCGGCCAGGGCCGGGAGTAGCTCAGCGGCGGGAGCCGTGAGTCAGAATGGGTGAGATCTCAACCGTCTGTCCGTTCGATCGCTCCTTGGGCTGAGCGGGCGTGGATGCGTCCGGACAACCTTGGCGTTCTTGCAGCCAGCTGGAGTAAACCTGTTCCAGACCTTCCACCGCCGTTGCCCAGCGCAGTGTCTGGACTCGTCCGTGTCCGCATGCCGCGATCCGGCGCCAAAACGAGTCATTGGACAAAACCTGCCGCAACGCTTCACGAAGCGCCGGCGAACGGCGTTCCTTCATGAGGATGGCTTCGCGGCCCTGTTTGAGTTCTGCCCCGAAACCAGTGTTTGTCGTTACAACCGCGCAGCCACAGGCCATCGCTTCGGCAACAACTAATCCGAAGCTTTCGTAGATGGACGGCACGATGACGACGCGCGCTGATTCATACGCCTCCCGAAGTTCAAATTTGTCCGCGAGAAAAGGAACAACTTCGATTCGATCGCACACGTCGGCCGGGAAATGGTCTTCCTTCCGGAATTCCCTTCCGACGCCCACGAGTCGGAATCGGTAATCCGGAAACTCACGCAGCACGTCTGGCATGTCCGCGCGGATGATGTGCGAGCCTTTGCGCGGCAGCCAGGAGCCGCAAAACATGATGACCGGCTCGCGATCCGGCGAGAGAGGGCGGTTCAGGAAAAATTCCGGCAACGGATTCTCAAACGCCGCCACGCGGTTCTCCTCCTGCAGATTCTTGCGGACGGCATAGCGGCGCTCGATGTGGCTGACGGTCACGATGCCATCCACTTTGGAATAGGCCCAATGGATTGGAACCGCAGCCCGCCATGGCGAAGCGGGCGACGGAAGGCATCGGGATTTCTCTTCCGCGCAAAAGGGTTCCAATCCATTGGTATGATTGATCACAAGGCACCTCCGATTCGGCAGCCAGCGCAACATTGCAGCAATGAGCCACGCATGGCCGCCGTAGAATTCCACCACGTCGTAGCGCTTTCGAAAAAGCTTCTTCAATGCGCACCACGCCATTCCCCAGGCCAGTCGCAGGTTCCTGCCCCGGCGCAGACGCGTCAACGGCTCGAAGTCTTCCGGTCCAAACGCATCCACTTCATGTCCCAGCCCGCGGAGGCCGCGGATGAAGTTCAGCGCGACGTAGCCGGAACCTTGGGATTCCACCAAGGGACAGTTGCTGATCGAGAGTATCTTCACGAAACGACGGTTGCTGGAAATGCATTCGGCGCAGCGGCCGGCGCCTGGGATTGATTGAGAAAGTGGTGATCAATCCGTTTCAGTGTTTCGACTGGGCTGCAGCGGCGGGCGATTTCGATTCTGGCGCTTCGAGATTCTGCGCCATCCGGATCGATCAACGTTTGTTTCAACTGCTGCGCAAATTCCTCAGCCGATTGGGCGAGGTTGAGATGTCCGGAGTATTTCTTCAGCGAT
>CAMLLE010000560.1 GCA_946480555.1 uncultured Verrucomicrobia subdivision 3 bacterium | reverse complement strand
CGCAACCATTCCTGATAGTCGTGCCCGATTCCTTGGAGGGCGGATTCAATCGCGACCCGCTGCTCGGGAGCGATGGCCAGCACCTGGCAGGCAGTGTCGCTAAGTTTGAATCCGCGCACGCCGGGAACTAGAACTGAGTAAAGCGACGATTTGCTCACCACCACATAGTCGCCCGTGCTCCGCCAATTGAATCCCAATTCGGCGAGAAGCTTCTCCGCCTGCCCGGCGGACAGCTGCGAAGTTCCTGGTTCGACGCCGTCCAGTTCGCCCGAGATTCCAGCGAGCCGCTGCTGATCTTTGACCGACAGTTTCAGCTGCTGGCACCGGCTTTGAAAATGGACCAGCTGCGTTCGCAATTCTTCGAGATCCCGCATCTGGGAACTGCGCGCAGTTTGGTGAAGCTTCAGCGTGTCCGACAAACGTTCGTTGCTCTGATGAATCCCGGAAAACGTAACTGCCGCCGAAATCAGAACACCGGCCGCGATCAAAATTCGTTTCATCGTTTGTCCTCCTTCGCCAACTGAACTTCCGCCTGCTCGCGAATCCATGCGATGATCCTTCGCGCAACGGGCTCACTCATCTGGATTGAATCAATGAATTCGCCTCCGTGAATCAGCCGATTCATATCTGTTCCATCAGGCAGATTGAGGCGTTCGCGCGCGTCAGGATGAAAGAGTTCGAGATTGAGCCCACCCGTCGTAAACGCGGTCCCTTGTCCGGCATAGCCGTAGTAGGCCAGCAACTTGTCGTTGATGCGTTCCAGCCAGACGGCCGTTTGCTGGCTGTCAGCCACGCGCGTCTGCGAGTTAACGAATTCCTGGACTTGAGCCGAATTCCATCGCTCAGATCCCAGAGTTTCTTCAACTGATTTATGCAGCCTCTCGGTTGCCGTCTTCATCACGTCATCCAGTTCCGGAACCACCCACATCTTCTTTGCGACGGTGTTGTTTGGCATGCCGAACGAACTGCTCCTTCTTGGCGGCAGCGCATCCACCTCCTGAAGCCGGCTTTCCACCGCCTGATTCAACGTTGAAAAGTATTCCTGCAGTTCGCCTTCCACCGCCTCACGCTCCTCTGGCGTCAGGCCCAGCAATTCCCGGACGGGTTGCGCGAGCACTCCCGGCGGCGCCACTGGAGAACGAATGGCGATGATTGGGATCGCCGACTTTGGGATGCGGACAAAGGGCGAATCCTCCGGCCAATGATAATCCGCAGACGTCAGCTGCTCGCGCAAACCTTGCATCCACTCGGCCCGAGCGTGATGAACCCGCGCCCGGTCCGCGGCATTTGCCTCCGCAGTCGCGAATTGCTGCTCCAGCTTGATCGAACGTTCCTCCCATTCGGAAACCTCGGTTCGAATGGCAAACAACTGCTGCGCGCCGGCGGTCAGCTCGTTCTCAACTTCTCTCACCTGCGACTTGAGCCTCCCATGCTCGTTCCATTTCCATCCAACGGGAATTGCCACGAGACCGAGACAGACGGCTGCCGTCTGCAATTTCGACAGGCCCGCCAGCCGTGCAACGATCGTAAGCAATCCCAGCGCGGGCGGCGCGATGTGCAGTGCGGTTTGCGCGAGTGAGTTGACCACCAGCGCCGGAGCGGAACTCGCCGTTTGCTGCAATGCGGCGGCGACAACGGCGGCAGTGGCCGTGCGGAAACCGCGGCGCTGGAAATACGCGGTCAGCTTCTCCAGGGCGCTCGCCACCCGCTTCTGCGCCGTGTCTTCATTCACGCCCAACGCCGCGCCCACGTCGCGCAGTGACTGGCTTTCGTAGAATCGCAGCAAGAGCGCCACGCGATCTTTTTCGCGCAATGACAGCAGCGCTTCGTCCAATACCGGCACCAACGCCCGCAGGGCCGGTTCTTCATTTGGAGCATTCATTGTCGTGCTGAGTTGGGCGGCCGCCTCCTCGCGCCGCCTTCGCCGCAGTTCCCCACGCCACCATTCCTTGGCTTCGAGCAACGTCGTTTTAAAGAGCCACGCGGGAATTGAATCGTCGGCTGCGAACTGCCACGCCTTGCGCGCCAGCGATGCGAAAACGTTTTGCGCCACCTCCTGCGCCGCTCCTTGATCTTCAACCTTTCGCAACGCCGTGGCATAAACAAGGTCCGCGTGCCGGCGGACCAGCCCCGCAAACGCGTTTTGATTGCCGCGCCGCACAAACGCTGTCACGAGCTCAAAATCTGTTTCCCGAGCGTTCATATCTTTCCCTGAATGCTGCCGCTCAAACCGCACTTCCGAAAACTATTTTGAACCTCCCGCCGTCGGCCCATACGGAACGATGCTGTGGAATATGGGGCGGAGCAGCAGCTCCGCCCTACCGAAACAGGGTCGGGCAAAGCTGCCGAGACTGTCTCAAAACTCGTGGCGCCTAGCTCCGAAGGAGCGGAGGCCGTTAGCCACGGGTGGAGCAAAGCGGAACCCGTGGAAGGAACAAAAGAAATCGAGCCCCGGCAGGGGCGGCAGACTCCGTCGCCCACTCCGGGGCGAGGCATCCATACAGTCTGCAACCACGGGTTCCGCTTCGCTCCACCCGTGGCTACCAGCTGGCGCTCCTTCGGAGCTGGGGTAATTGGGTTATAGGATAGTCCCTGCCGCTTTGCCCCATTCTCCACTTCGCCCATTTCGTTTCCGCTTTCCCGCTTTCCCGCTTTCCGCTTTTCACGTTCTCCCCATCACTTGCGTTTCGCGGACCCCTGCTGAATACTGCGCCCGTGCAGCAGCTTACCGTGACGCAATTGACTGATCGGCTGATCGCTTCCTACGCGCGATCTGGCGGTATCAATCATCTGGATGGCAAAAACCTCCCCTCCAAACGCGCCATCACGATCATCACGATTGACCTGCTGCGCCTGTTGTTTCCCGGATTTTTCGACGAAAAGCTGATTCATTCCTCGGAGATCAAAGTGGAAACCGCCGCGCTGCTCGACACCGTGCTTGGTGCGCTCGAAGACGAAGTTTACAAAAGCCTGGAATACAGTCCTCCTTCCGATGCTGCCAAA
>CAMLLE010000559.1 GCA_946480555.1 uncultured Verrucomicrobia subdivision 3 bacterium | reverse complement strand
TCCTGCATCGCAACCTGCCGTAGCGGCATCGCTGGCGAGCCCACCATTTGAAGACCGGCAAGTGCGCCGCTCGCCGACGCGGCACCACGAGGTCAACGCAGGTGGGATTCGAAAACGAAGTCGCCGCTCGAAACCTGGAATTCAACACCGCTCGTCCCGATATCTCGAACCAGCTCACCGCTCCTGGCCGGAGCCACCAGCCGCGCGCTCGTTCCCGGCATGCTGACGTTCGCGGTGCAATTGGGTGGAATCGAAATCTCCAGCCGGAAGCGTTTTCCATCCCGTTTCCAACTCGAAGTGATCTTTCCTCGCACGCTGTTATAGCTCGCCCGCACCCAGGTGATGTCTCCCACCGGTTGAGGGCGCATCAGCACATTCTTGAAACCGGGATTCTGCGGGTCCGGCGCGATGCCGGCCAGGTCGCGATAAAACCATTCGATAATCTGGCCGAGCATGAAATGGTTTTGGGACGAAGACCGCCGCGCGTTCCACGCTTCAGTCAGACTCGTGGCGCCCGCGGCCAGCTGAAAGCCATAGCCGGGCCGCGCGGTTTGATTGTTCATTTCGAAGATCACATCGGAACGTCCCTCGTCCGCCAGCGCGCGCAGCACGTAGCGGTAGCCGACGTCGCCAGCTGTGACGGAGTTTGTCCGTGTGCGGATGTCCTGGACCAACGCCTCCAGAACGGAGGCGCGGTTTTGCGGCTCCACCAGATTCAAAACCAGCGGCATCGCGTTCGCACATTGTGAACCAGTGGCATAAACGCCTTTCTCATCGTCGAAAAATTTGCGGTTGAATGCGGCGCGAATTCCCTCAGCTTCAGCACGAAAGAACGCGGCGTCATCGGCCTTGCCCAGCAGTTCAGCCACGCAGGCCATGGTGCGGTTGTCTTCGAAGTAAATGGCCGTGGCGGTCAGGCCAACAGGCGTCAGCTGTGAAAAGCCGGGAGCGTTCGGGCCAATGTCATACCAGTCGCCCAGGCCGAAATTCACGATGTGATTGGTCGCCGTGCTGCGCAGATAAGCCACATAGCGCTTCATCGCATCGTAATGGAGCCGCAGCAATCCGGCATCGCCGGTGAACTGGTACTGCTGCCACGGCACAAGAACGATTGCGCTGCCCCATTCCGGCGAATTGCGGAAGGCGTTGGAAACGTCATCCGCTCCTTTTCCAAAGATCGTGTATTCCGGCGCAATGCTTGGCACGCAACCGTTCGCGAGCTGGCAATCGACCATGTCGTTCATGCCTTTTGCAAAAAGCTGATCCAGGTCGAATTCGTATCGGATCGACGGTCCATTGAGATGATATTGCTCCAGCCAGCCGAGCCGTTCGCGATGCGGGCAGTCGGTCAGCACGCTCGCCATGTTGCTGCGTTGCGCCCAGCGGACGAGTTTCCGGATGCGGTTGAACAACTCGCTCGAGCATTCGAACTCTCCTGCCGGTTCCGCTGCCGAATGAACCACCACGCCTTCAATCGATTCAACCTCCGGAAGCGCACCATCGAATTCCGCCGGCTGAAGTTCCATCTGCAGATAGCGCGCGCCATGATAGAAGAACTTCGGAAACCAAACTTCGCTGCGTTCGCCACCTCGCAGCGTGTATTGCCACCAGGCGGGACCTCCCAATGCAACGGAAGTGCGATCGACCGTGCCGTTGGCGCGAAGCAACTCGGCGGGAACGATCCGCACCCGGGAACCGGCCGGCCCGCGAACCTTGATGCGCGGCATCAACGACGCGTTCTGGCCGAGATCGTAAACTGTTATTCCGTTGCTGATCGCGCGGCTCGAAGCAGGTGTAATCGTTTCGATGACGCGGACGGGTGGCGCGGATGCGGAAACTCCAAGCAGCGCGCCACCGGGTCCGCTCGTGACCTGGGCCGGGTGCCAGCCTGCATCTTCGAAATGTGGTTCAGTCCAGCCTCGCGGCTCCAACCTCGCATCGTGATCTTCGCCGCCATAAACGCAGGAAAACGTGATCGGGCCGGGCGCCACACGCCAATGCTCATCGGTGACGATTTCATCGGCCGCTCCATCCGAATACTCGATTCGCAACTGCGCGATCGCCTTCAACGGGCCGAACGAGCCTTTGAATTTCACGTAGCGTCCGCCGGTCACCCGATACATGCCGCCGCCCAGTTCCAACGCAATCGCGTTCGTCCCGGCTCGCAGCAAGGTGGTGACGTCGTGAGTGTCGTAGAGACACGTTTTGTCATACTTCGTCCAGCCCGGCGTCAGGAGATCGTCGCCGCTGCGGCGGCCGTTCAGACTGAGTTCGTATTGGCCCAAACCGCAGACGACTGCGATCGCGCGTTTGAACTTAGAACGAATGACGAACTCGCGGCGGAGCAGCAGCGTTTGATTCGTTTCCGGCGATTGAATCCACTTCGCCCGCCAGTCATTGGCGCTGAGCAGTCCCATCGTGAACTGGGCCGGCGCACTCCAGTCTGAAACCACGTCCTGTCGATTCCAGACCCGCACTTTCCAAAACACCGCCTGCAGAGACTGCAGCGGCTTGCCGGCATAAGGAAGGAATGTCTGTTCGGCTGAAACAACCTTGCCGCTGTCCCAGAGATCGCCCTCATCGCGCGCCAGAATCTCGGGCGCGCTCGCGGCAAGGATGTGCCATGCGGATTGCGCCGAGCCGCGCGTTTCGCTCGCGAGCTTCCAGGAAAGACGCGGATTCGAAAGGTCAACGCCACGCGGATTGCGGGCGTGTTCGCAATTGAGACCGTAGGGTTGGAGATCGGCGAACGTAAGCCGCGGGAGCAGAAATAAAGCGAAGACCCACCAGCAGCCCCGGAGAAACTGTGCGCGCCGAAACCGTGTCATCATGGCGTCGAATTTAACGAATCGGGCGATGCCGTAAACGCCGAATGCGGTGCGCAGCGAAAAGCCAAGGTCATTTCGCAGTTTTTGGATGAACGTTGTTGGTTAGCCTTTCAACCCGGTTGAAAATGCGGCCGCTGACAGGTTACGCAACTTCGACGCGGATTCTGGGACGGACGCGC
>CAMLLE010000558.1 GCA_946480555.1 uncultured Verrucomicrobia subdivision 3 bacterium | reverse complement strand
GCCTCGGGCTGTTCTCAATGGCCCATTCTCCCGAATGGAGCGCTTTCAACTCGCCCTCCTGATAGCGTCGCGCCCCATTTTTCACCGCAGATTCGCCGGCGTCGAAGAGTTCATCTCCGGCCCAGAGAATCTGCCGCGAACGGACGTCGATCAACTTCATCCGCCAACCGATCGCCAGGGGCGCATAAGGTCTGTAGCTGGTCAGCTCGCAGAACAGCACAGCGTCGCAGCCGCTGCTTGCCTGCAGGCGTTCCATGAAATCATGCGGCAACGCTTCCGTATCTGCCCAGCGCAGCTGCCCGGTCAATGCCCGCGCTTGTTCCGGCGATATCGATACCACTTCGAATTTCCGCGTCTTCACCAGTTCAGATTTCAGCACCGGTTCCAACGCTTCGCGTCCCGCAATCATGATCGAGCGCTGCTCATCCGCGGCCACGGGCAGGACGGCGACGCGCCGGATGTTTTCCGGCAGCGCGGCGCTGGCCACGTAAATGTTCTGCGGCTCGAAGGAGGGTCCGCTCAGCATGTCGCGCGGATGGAGAAGGCGGCAGCCGGAGGAGATTCCTGAAATCACAACCAGGGCAGCGAGCGCAGCCCGGCGGGACATTTGGCCAAAGCGATGGAGTTTGAGAAAGGAACGCACGTTAACTGGCGAATTGCTTCATCAGGTATTGCAGTTCCTGATTGATCTTTGCCTGTGCCGTTTCCATGGCGACAAAGCTCGCAGTGAGCCGTTCACGTTCCTGTGTCAATCGGCGTTCCATGTCGGCAACCTGGGTGTCGATCGCTTTGGAACGCGTATTCAAACTATTCTGATGGGCCACCAGAGTGCCGTTGTCTCCGATCATCTCTTCGATGACCGAATCCAGCTTCACGGCCATTCCCAAGGTGGAGTTGCTGAAGAAATCCTTGACGCTATTCAGATTACTGCTGAGGGCGGCGTCCAGCTTGGCTTCGTCCTTCAGGGCAATCGTATTGTTGTTGCCGTTGGTCTCGATGCCCAGATCGGCAAGATGTTTCAACGTCCCGCTCAGGCCGGTGATGGTGGTGTATATCGCGCCGCGCAGGTCGGAGGAAATCGAGCCCGCGTCACTTTCGCTCGCCAGAACGCCTGCAGTGACTTTCCCCTTGGCATCCGTCGAACTCGCCGTTTGGGAATCGATCAGCGACTGCACGCGGTTGTAGGCGTCGATGAAATTTGTGACCGCCGCCTTGATCTTGCTGGTGTCAGTGCCGACGTTAACTGTCACCGTCGCATTTTCCTTCAGCGCGGTGACGGACAGTCCGGTAATTCCAGAACTGGTTTCCGTGATCGTGTTGGACTGGCTCACGATCGTATCGCCACCGTTGACCGTATAGGTCAGGTTGTCGCCGCGCGCCAACGCGCCGGAGGAAAGCTTCGTCGCCGCCAGGAAATTGCCGGTGACATCCTCCATCGCAATGCCCATATCGCCCGTCGCCTTGCTGGTCAGCACGAACCGGTCGTTCAACGTATCGTAGCTGGCGGTCACGCCGGCCGTGGAAACGTTGATGCGATTGACCACGTCGTTAACGGTGTCAGTGGATGCGTTGAACGTGATCTCGACGCCGTTGAGCTTGAACTTGCCGGCGCCCGCGCCGCCGTCCGTCACGGTGGTGCCGAAGTTCGCGGTGGCAAGCGTGGCCGATTGCCGGATGCTGCCGAGTGCGGAGGAGCTGGAAATGGAACTGGTGCCGTTGTTCGTCAACCGTGTGGCCTGGAGAAAATTGCTCGTGTCCGTCGCGCTGCCCAGCACCACTTCACCCGTGCCGGAAAGCGTGATTCGATCCGTCGCCGAATCGTAAGACGCGGTCACCGCATTGCTGGTGGCCGTGGCAATCTTGGTGAAAACCGCCGCCAGCGTGTCCGTCGTGGCAACGGTCACTTGCTTGCCGTTGACGGTAAATGTGCCGGCCGTGATCGCCGTCGGAAATCCAGCGCTTGAAAGCGTGACGCCCGAAACGTCGCTTGACTCGCTCAGCGCTTTGCCGGCGTTGGCAGCGCCGTTGATCTTCGAAGCCGTGGCAAGCTGCGTGATGTTGAAGGTGAAACTTCCCTGTGCTGCGCCTTTTGCGGCCGAGGCGGTCGCAATGGTGGAATCGGATGACGATGCGGTGCGGCTATCGAACAGTGTGCCGTCCTTGAGTTCATCAGCACGGGTCTGCAGCGTGGTCAGCTGCGTCTTGATGTTGCTGTAGGCGCTGTTCTTCTGGTTGATCTTGGTTTGATCGGCCAGCAACCGCTGTTGGGGCGTGCGATTGACCTCCATCATCTGGTCGATGAAGGAGTTCCAGTCGAACCCCGAGGACAGACCGCTCATTGTCACCGTTGATGCCATAAATCACTGTTTATCGTTCTGCACCTTTACTTCGGCGGAACTCTGCATCGCTTCACCCTTTTTTTCCGGACCCCTGGAAAGGAAACCCGACACACTCCCTCTTCCCTCGTCCTCGTCGTCGTCCTCGTCCTCGAAAACCGTCGGAAGTCTTCGAGGACGAGGACGAGGACGATTAAGCTTCGATTACGAGGGCGAAAATGATCGTCCCTTTCAAACGAAAGCTCGGACGGCGCTTGAGCACCGTCCGAGGTATTCACCCACTCAAACCCTCTGAGGCTCCTTACGAGAGGAGACGCAGAGCGGACTGAGGTGTGGCGTTTGCCTGAGCCAACATCGCCGTGCCTGCCTGGACGAGGATGTTGTAGCGGGCAAATTGCGTGCTCTCTGAGGCGACATCGACGTCTTTGATGCGGCTATTCGCGGCCGAGAGGTTGTCTTTCAGCACACCGAGCTGGTCGCTATACATCGTCAGGCGCGAGATGTTCGCACCGACGGTGGCGCGGTCGGTCGCCAGGGATTCAATGGCGTTCTTCACGTTGGTCAACGCGGTCTGCGCATTGCTGGCCGTGTCGATCGTCGAGCTGGTCGCCGTGGTGTAGGTGGCCGCACCCAGGTCAACGCCGCTCATGCTGAAGGTGTTGCCTTCGGAGTCG
>CAMLLE010000557.1 GCA_946480555.1 uncultured Verrucomicrobia subdivision 3 bacterium | reverse complement strand
TAGAGCGCGAGGCAGGTGTAATCGATCCCGTGCTTCGCCATCTCCGCCATCATGAACTCATGCATGGCGACGTACTGGCTGGCGGGTTCGCCGCGATAGCGCGCGAAGAAATCCTCCCACGCCTTCGAATCGAGATTGATGCTGTTGAAGCCGAGCGACGCGACTTCCGCGATGCCTTTGCGCGTCGCTTCAAAGTCGCTGTAGAACGGCTCAAAGAAGTTGCCGAACCAGATGCTGAGAAACGGACGTTCGCTGCGGGTCATTTGAATTTGAAATCGCTATTGTTCTTAACCACAGATGGACACAGATTCACACAGATAAGGCAGATGAGTTCCTCCCGCAGGAATAATTGGCCCGATGGCGGAGTTCAGCTTTTCTTCCAACGAGGAACCCAGCATCCCTCCCCATCTGTAATCTGTGTTCATCTGTGGTTGAATTCCCTTTTCCATACTCACGGCGCCGACAAGCTGTCCGCGCTCCGATCTGCGACTGCCGCACGCTGCAATCGCTTGCTCCGCAATGCCAGCGTCACGCCGACTGCGAACATCACGCCGCCACAGAACAGAAACGCGGTACGACCGCCGATGGAATTGGGAATCGCCATCAAGAGCAGGATGAAACCGCCGTAAACCATGCACAGCGTTCCGAGCAGCTTGTAAACGGCGGTTTGCACGCCGTGCACGCCGTGCTTGTCCACCGGCGTTCGCAAGTTCGTGAAGAAGGTTTCCACGCGCTCGCGTTCGTCAGCGGGTGCCGCTTTGTAGAACAGGCTGGTGAAGAAATACCACGATGATCCGACGATCACCGTTCCGCCGAGCGTCGTGATCGCCAGCTTCAAATAGGTCTTCTCGTCGCCATTCAACGGCGTTTCCCAGCCCATCCAGCGCTGGAACAGCTCCGGCGTGACGTACTTGCCAAGCAGCCATGACGCGCCGCCCGCGACCAGCGCGGTGCTCCACGCGGACCAGCCTGGCGTGCGTTTGTAGAACAGCCCGAAGATCAACGGCAGCGCCAGTGGTATCAGCAGATTCGACGCGAGTTGATTGACGAAGTCGAACAAGTTCGTCTCGCGCATGCTGTTCACATAGAGCGCCAGCACGATGATGATCGCGCCAAACAGGAGCGTGCACAGCTTTCCGGCGATGAGCAGATGCTTCTCCGATGCGTTGGGCCGCAGCACAGGTTTGTAGAAGCTTCGAATCGCGATGCCAACGTTCTTGTTCAAGCCCGCGTCCATGCTCGTTACGGTTGCGCCGAGCATTGCCGACAGCAGCAATCCGAGCAGCCCTTGCGGCATCACGTCCATCGACACCGACAGGAACGCCGCTTCGTGCGGCTGCTTGAGCTTCGGAAACTCCGACGCGAGATCGGGGTGAAGAATCGTTGCGGCCATCGACGGGATAAACCAGATCAGCGGGCCAATGATGGTGCCAATGAGCGGAATCAACACCATCTTGCGCGCGTCCTTGTCGCTGCGCGTCATCAAATACATGGTTGAACGTTCCATGTTGTTTTCGTCCGAGAACTTCAACCACAACGTCGCGATGGCCCAGACGAAGATCAGTTCCGGCCGCGCCAGTTCGCTCCAGTTCAGATGCGCCGACGGCACTTTGTCGAGCAGGCCCGTGATGCCGCCAATCTTGTCGTGCGCCAAAGTCATCACCGCCGTGCAAAGCGTGATGGTGATGATGAGAAACGCCTGAACGAAATCGCTCGCCAGCACAGCCCAGGAACCGCCGGCGAACGCAACCAGCGTCACCACGATGCCGAGAATCACTAGCATGTAATCCATCGGCACGCTGAACACGGCGGACATGAACACGCCGATTGCGTTCAAGCCGACGCCGGCGAACAACAGTTGCAGCGGCAGCTTGATCCAGATGTAGAACTGTTCGTTGAACGGGCCGTAGCGCAGCCGGATGGCTTCCATCCAGGTGATGACCCGCATGCGCCGAAAGCGCAGGCAGGTAAACGCGATCGCGAACAGCAGTCCGAAAATCGTCGCGTAGAAAACGCATAAAACGAGCAGGCCGGTCTCGTAAACTTTTCCAGCTGCGCCGGTGAAGGTCCACGCGCTGAAGCTGAAGATCCACGCTGAAGCGCCCGTGAGCCACCACGGCATCGCGCCGCCCGCGCGGAAATAGTCCGAGGTATCCTTGCTCATGCGCCGGAACACCACGCCGATCGCCAGCATGAACACGAGGTAGAACCCGATGATGACGTAGTCGTAGATGGTGATCATGCAGGTTGGTAAACGAAGTAATCGAAATCAGCGTGCATGTGATTGCCGCCTAGGTCCTGCGCGCACAAACCGACCATCGCGCCAGTGAACCGAAGCGTGCTGCCGTAATCATCCGACAGCTTGGACATGTCGAGCACCGGACCAATCTTCTGCCACGACGCGCCATCCGGCGAAGCGCCGAACTGAAGTCGTTCGCCATCGATCTCGGCCCGAAGGCAAACGCCCTTCCAGTCGTTGATCGCGATCTGTGAATCGAGCAGTTCGTCGTAAACGCCGTCGTCCGTCAGCACGATGCCAAGCACCTTGCCGAGCTTTTCGTCATGCGTCACGCGAAGATAATAATGCTGCCGCGTGTCGTAGTAGCAGATCAGGCCGGCCATCTGCGTGAAGTGCGCCGGCGAAAACTCCAGGCGCGTTTCGAGCGTGACCCGGAAATGCTGAAGCCGCCGGGCGATCAGGCTTTGCGTGAACAGGGAAAACGTGGAATCGCGTCCGCGCAATCGCAGCCAGCCCGGACGTTCCGTGAGCGAAAGCCAGGATTCGTCCACAGGCACACGCAGAGAACTCCAGCGGAGATCGAGACTCAGGGAATTGAAGTCATCGCGCTCTGTAGGGCAGGCCTTCCAGCCTGCCGGTGAGCGGCGCTTTCCAGCGCCGAGTCGCGATTCGTCCGAATCTTCGACGGAACTCGGGACTGGAAAGTCCCGAGAACCGGCAGGCTGGAAAGCCTGCCCTACGGTTTCCAGCGGCGCCGTCCCGCCATGTGCCAA
>CAMLLE010000556.1 GCA_946480555.1 uncultured Verrucomicrobia subdivision 3 bacterium | reverse complement strand
TCAACGACGCGCGCGGAGCGACGCGCCCTGTCGGGCTCCGCGTGGCATGCTGCCAGTTCATCGTCAGTTCAGCCTTTCAACTCCACCACGCTCAACAGCGGCTCGGCGCGCGTTTCCGCAAGGCGCGGTTCGATGACGAGCTTGCCGTAGTCGAGTTTGATGATGCGGTCGGCGACGTGGAAATATTTGTCGTCGTGCGAAATCACCAGAACGGTTTTTCCGCGCGCTTTCAGCTCCGGCAACAGCTGCGTGTAAAAGACGTTTTTGAAATGTGGGTCCTGATCTGCGGCCCATTCGTCGAACAGGTAGAATGGCCGGTCTTCGAGATAGGAGGTCATCAGCGCCAGCCGTTTTCTCTGACCTTGGGAAAGCGACGTGGTGGAAAGCTGGCCGTCCTTCACCTTCACTTTATGGCTCAGATGCAGTTGCTCCAGGTATTCGGCCGCTTGCGAATCGCGCTCGGCTGAGTTGAGGCCGATCAGCTTGTCGAACAGATAGAAGTCAACGAACACCGCCGAGAACAGCTGCCGGTATTCATCGCGCGTCTGGTGCGTCACCGGAACGCCATTCAGCCTGATCTCGCCTTCCTCAGGCACGTAAAGTCCGGTGATGATCTTGGCGAGCGTTGATTTGCCGCTGCCATTCCCGCCAACCAGGAACACCAGCTCGCCGGGTTGAAAGCGCACATTGATCGGGCCCAGCACAAACTGGCTGTCGTCCTTTTCATGGCGATAGGAGTGAACGACGTTGACGAGTTCAAGCCGGTCGAAGTTCCGTTGCGGCTGCGCCTTTTCCAGCGAACACAGCTCGGTGGATTTCTCTGCCAATGAAATGCCCAGAGCTTCGATCTTCTCCAGCGCAACACTGGCGCGGCCAAACAACGAAAGGCTGCTCATCGCGCCCGAAAGCGGTCCCATGAGATACAGTGTCGTGACCACGTAGCCGGTGAGCGTCTCGCGGGTCATCGGCACAATCTGCGGCAAGGCAAACAGAATGAGGCCGATCAATGCGAAGTAGAGCAGGTGCGTCCAGTTTTGGGCGATGATGAAGCGGAGTTCAGCCGCGACCGTGTGACGTTGATAGGCCGCGGTGGTGGTTTGAACGTCCTCGTTCAGGAAGGCGTTGCGGCGATTGCGATGCAGTTTGAGTTCCTTGATGCCTTCCGTTAACGCCCGGAAATGGCCGTACAGGGTGTCTTCCTGTTCGCGCGCGTGATGCAGATGCTTGAAGGCGCTTTCCATTAGAACCCGGTAGATGAAGCCTCCCAGCACAATCATGATGCAGACGCCGGCGAGGACCTGCCACGAAAGCCAGCCCAGATAGGCCGCACCACCCATCAGGATCGCGACGTTCACGCCCACGATCGGGACGGCCAGGAGCGCGTTGGTGATGCTGTTGACGTCGTCTGTAAGCGCCACGAGCACGCGGGGAATGCCGAGTTCCTCGAGCGAACGCAACGGCACCGTGAGCACCTTGCGAATGAGGCTGCGGCGCAGATCAGCGATCACACCCTGCGAAAAACTGGCGAGCAGCGCCTGCGCCACGAAGTTGCTGGCAAGCTTGCCGATGCCGACGGCGATGAAAACGCCGATGATGAACTTCGTGGTTGGACTGGTGCTGGTCAGGGCGTGGTTGACCATGGCAATCAACCCGGCATTGCACGCGCCGCTGATGGCGGCTGCGATGCTCGTCAGGAGCATCATGCCGCGACAATTTTGCCAGATGAATTTAAGCAGCTTCATTTAGTTGAAAGGGGTTCCAGGACGCGTGTTGCGGTTCCGGCCTTCTGCGATTGGGCTAGTGCGGAGTCGAGCACGCGCGCAAGCTCGCGCACGTTTGGATCGATGAAGATGTTTTCGTGCGATCCCGGAATGTGCCGGAGATTCACTCCGCCGCGCGCGAGCTTGCCCCAGCAGAAATCTTCGGCAAACGAGCACACGAACGGTTGTCCGCGCGTCCGGATCAACGTCACGGCGCCGGGATACGGCTGCTCAACGTGATTCACCAGCGCGCGGATGTGAATTTCCCAGAACTTCAGTTCGTGTTCCGGAAAGAACGTCGGATCGATGACTTCCTCAAGATCGATGTCGTTCTTCTCGTCACGAGGCTTGCCCTTCAGGAGCGCGCGCAATTTGCGGCCGAGGATTCGTCCCTTCCGCGCAAAGAACCGGCGTTGCTCGTGGCCGCTCAAATCCTTGAAGTCATCCAGCCAGTACCAAACGTTGCGCAGGAATCGGAAGGCGAATTGCGGCTGCCACCAGGTCGCTCGTTCATAACCGGCGTTGGATGGAAACGCGTCGATGAGCGCCACCAGCGCCACTTCTTCCCCGTGCGCGCGAAGCTGCCGCGCCATTTCGTACGCGACGTTTCCGCCGAGGCAATAGCCGCCAAGGAAATACGGGCCGTGCGGTTGGATCTTGCGAACTTCCCCGATGTAGTACCGCGCCATGTCTTCAATCCGGTCGAACTCCTCGAGGCCAATCTGCCCGCGCGACTTGATCCCGTAGATTGGCTGCTCCGGTGAAAGATGTTTCGCCAGGTTGGCATAACCCCAGAGCACATCGCCCCCGGCGCCATGTGCGAGGAAAAGTGGCGGACGCGAGCCGCCCAGTTGAACGGGCACGATCGGCGATTGCGCGACCGCATCGCGGGATTCGCTCAGAACCTGCGCGAGTTCGCGAACGGTCGGTGCCTGGAAGATCGTCACGAGCGGAAACTTTCGTCCCGTCAGTTTCTCCAGCTCGGCGAACAGCCTGACCGCGAGCAATGAATGACCGCCCAGTTCAAAGAAGTTGTCGTTCTGGCCGGCGCGTTCGATTCGCAGCAGTTGCTGCCAGAGCTCACACAGCTGCCGCTCCATGTCCGTCTCTGGAGCGCGGTAATCGGACCGACGATGGCTGCGGCGCGTGACCTTCGACTCGATCGCAGCGTGAATCTCCGCCGCCGTTGAGCGTTCCAAGGCAAGCGTGCGATAACTGCGGAACCGGTTTGCGAGCAGGACGGGCGCAGGTTCA
>CAMLLE010000555.1 GCA_946480555.1 uncultured Verrucomicrobia subdivision 3 bacterium | reverse complement strand
GGCCCGGGGCTGCATTGGTCGATGCCCTATCCCATTGATGAATACGTGAAGATTCCGATCACCGGATTGCAGCAGGTGCGTTCTTCCGTTGGCTGGTTCGCGACCACGAAGGCGCAGGAAGCGCTCGGAATGGACGCTCCGGCGGTGCCCTCCATCAACCCGGCGCAACATGGCTACGCGGTGACCGCGGACGGAAACATCATTCACACGTTCGCCACGCTATTCTTCCGGGTCGAAGATCCGTTGCGTTATGAATTTGGATTCACGAACGCCGTCAAGCTGGTCCAGAACGCGCTGGACAACGCGCTCGTTCAAACGGCGGCCCGTTTCAAGGTGGATGACATTTTGACCGACGACGTGACGGGATTTCGCGATGCCGTCCGCCAACGGACGACGGAGCTGCTGGAGCAGCGGAAGCTCGGCGTGGTGGTGGATCGCTGTGAAGTGCAGAGCATTCCTCCGGGTTTCTTGAAACAAGCCTTCGATCGCGTGGTGACCGCCGTCGCGTCGCGAGACACCGTTTTGAACAATGCGAAGAATTACAGCAATGAAACCCTCAGCCGCGCGGCCTCCCAATCCCGATCGCTCACCAACACGGCAGAGATTCAGCGCGCGCAGTACGTGCAGCAAATGACCAGCCTGGCGAACAATTTTGAACAAACGCTGAACTCGCCCGGCTTCCAGAAGAATCCCCAGTTGTTCGTCGAACAACGGCTGCATGAAGTTCTCGGTCGCGCGCTGACCAACGCCGAAAAACTCTACATGCCGAGCACGGTGAATGGAAATCCGGTTGAAGGGCGTTTACTGTTAAGCCGTGAACCGCCGAAGCCCAGGACACCTCCGGCGCAGTAAAATCAAATGAAGTTCCAAGTTCCAAGTTCCAAGTTCCAGGGAATGCTCAAACTCCAATTGAGTATTGAAGCATCTTTGGAACTTGGAACTTGGACTTTGGAACTTTCCCCTTCGCGTCCGAAATCCCAAACGCTTTCCTAGTATGCAAGTCACCTCTTTGTTGAGCCGCGACGATCACGGGCATGATCACAAGCACGAGCATGCGCCGGGCTGCGGCTGCGGCGAACATCACGAGCATGTGCCCGTCCGTCTGAAGCAGACGCTCGTCGGCATCGTCTTCGTCCTGAACGCCTTCATCGTGGACTGGTTCTTCGTGGGCGCCTCCACGATCTCCAGCGCCAGCGCGATGATCGGCGCGATCATTCTCGGCACACCGATCATTCTGATCGCGATCAAGGATTTGAAAGTCGGCCGGCTGAGCATCAATGAGCTGGTGGCCATCGCGGTGCTGGCAGCGTTTGCGTCCGGCGATTACAAGACGGCGGGCGTCGTTGCGTTTTTCATGTTGATGGGCGAAATCATCGAAACGCGCACCGCTCAAGGCGCCCGCGAATCGATCGAATCGTTGATCAAGCTTACGCCCACCAAGGCGCGCCGCATCAAGGCGGATAAATCCGAAGAGGAAGTTCCCACAAGCCAGCTCGCAGTCGGCGATGTGATCCGCATCCGGCCGGGCGACAATGTGGCGGCGGACGGCGTGATCCTCATCGGCCAGGGCTCGTTTAATCAGGCCACGATTACCGGTGAATCGCTGCCCGCAGACAAGAAGCCCGGAGATGAAGTCTTTGCCGGAACGCAGAACCTGACCGGCGTTCTCGAAGTGAAGGTCAGCCGCGCCGGAACGGACACAACGCTTGGCCGCGTGCGCGAACTGATTCTCGCCGCGGAGCAAACCAAGTTGCCGGTGCAAAAGATCGTGGATCAATACATGGGCTTCTACACGCCGCTCGTGCTGGTGATTGCGGCGCTGGTCTGGGCCTTCACCCATGAGCTTTCGCGCGTGATCGCAGTGCTCGTGGTTTCCTGTCCGTGCGCGTTCATTCTCGCCACGCCGACGGCGATGGTGGCGGCGCTGTCCGCTGCAGCGCGTTTGGGAATTCTGATCAAGAACGTCGCGGACATTGAACTCGCGGCGAAGATCAACGCGTTTGTTTTCGACAAAACCGGAACGCTCACCACGGGGCAGCTCGCCGTGAGCCGCCTGGCGCCGATTGGCGAAATCAAGCCGGCCGAACTGCTGCTCCTTGCGGCTTCGGCGGAGAAATACAGCAACCATCCGACGGCCAAGGCGCTGGCGCAGCTGGCTGGCGACGCGAGTGTGCCGTTGATTGAACCCAGGGATTTCGCCGAAACCGCCGGTCGCGGCGTAAAGGCCCAGATCAATGGCGCCACGATTCTGGTCGGCCGCGCCGCCTGGCTCAAAGATAACGGCGTGGACAGCGGATTCGAGAAGTCCGTGGATCTGAACGAAACCGAAGGCTGGAGTTTGATCTTCGTCGCGCGCGACGGCAAATGCGTTGGCTGGGTCGGGTTGCAGGACAAGACCCGCGCGGAAGCGAAGGATGCTTTGGCCGAATTGCGCGATGCTGGCGTGCGCCGCATCTCGATGGTTTCCGGCGATCGCCAGCCTGTCGCAACGCGCGTGGCGAAGGAAATTGGCTGCGAAGAAGCCGTGGGCGAATGCCTGCCGCAGAACAAGGTGGAGTTCGTCCGCAACGTGAAGAGCAAGGGATACAAAGTGGCGGTGATCGGCGATGGCGTGAACGACGCGCCCGCACTCGCTGCTGGAGACATCGGAATCGCGATGGGCGCCGCTGGCAGCGAAGTGGCGATTCACAGCGCGACGATTGCGCTGATGAACAATGACCTCCGCCGGCTGCCATTCCTGGTCCAGCTTTCGCGCAGCACGCGCACAGTGATCAACCAGAATTTTGCGTTTGGCGTGCTGTTTATCATCGGCGGTTTGACGCTTACCTCGTTTGGATACGTGGGGCCGATCCTGGCTTCGATCCTGCACGTCGGTGGAACGTTCCTCGTTGTGTTCAACAGCGCGCGGCTGGTGCGCAAGGGTGAAGAGCTGGAGCATTTTCATCCCGAGACTGAAAAGTCCGAACCGCACGGCGGAGCGCGTCCCAGCGCCCCGGCGAAGCTGCAGCCGAAGATGGCGTGA
>CAMLLE010000554.1 GCA_946480555.1 uncultured Verrucomicrobia subdivision 3 bacterium | reverse complement strand
CAACCTCGTCGCCGCGCCGCTCGCTTCGTGGCATGCGGTGCGGGCGAACACACAGACGGCAGGCCGCGGACGCTTTCAGCGATCCTGGGTTTCGGATCGCGGCGGCTTGTGGCTTTCGGCGGTGGTTCCGGCGGGAGAAAGGCAGGCGCGCGAACTTCTGCCGCTGGCGTCAGGACTGGCCGTGATCGAAGCCCTGCGAGAATTCGGCATCGATGGCATCCGGTTGCGCTGGCCCAACGATGTCATGATTGGCGAAAGGAAACTCGCCGGACTTCTCGTGGACAGTTTCGATCCTACCCGCGCCGTGGTTGGCATCGGCGTGAACATTTCCAATCAACCTGCGGTCCATGATTCGACGCTCACCTCCACGGCAGTTCGATTGGCCGATCTCCTTTCAGAGGTGCCCGGTCCGCGCGAAGTGACGGAAGCGATTCTGAAATCGCTCCGCGGCATCGTGAACCTGCTGCATCACGGCGGCATGACCGAGCTCTGCCCGCGCATCAATTCGATGTGGGACTTTCAACGTCAGGTGAAGCTTGATCTCGACGGTGTGGAGGAGACCGGCTGGTTTTGCGGCGTCGATGAATATGGGCGGCTGCTGCTGCGCGACAACATCCGCCACATCAAGACCTTTGAACCGCATCAGGTGAAGCTGCTGCGGGAGATCGGTGGCGTCGGCCATCCTGGCTGACGTAGAGCCGCGGCTTCCAGCCCGGCGTAATCGCGTGGGAAGTTCGATGCGTTCGAACAAAGCGAAGCACGGCCAGGGTGGCAGGATGCCACCCGCCACGGCAGGCAAGGATGCCTGCCGCTACAGAGCGAAATTTTTAACAATGAACTCGTATCCAAAACTTACCGCCGCGGGAGCGGCAGAACTGATTCAACACGATCAAACCGTCGCCTTCAGCGGGTTCACTCCCGCTGGCGCGGCCAAGGAAGTTCCCAAAGCCATCGGCGCGCGCGCAAAGCAATTGCACGCAGACGGCAAGCCGTTCCAGATTGGCGTCATGACGGGTGCTTCCACCGGCAAATCGCTCGATGGCTCGCTGGCTGAGGCGGAAGCGGTGAAGTTCCGCACGCCGTATCAATCCGATCCCACGTTGCGCAAGAGCATCAATGAAGGCCGCGCACAGTTCTTCGACATGCACCTTTCGATGGCGCCGCAGAACATCCGCTACGGCTTTCTCGGTCCCGTGCATTTCGCGGTCGTGGAAGCGGCCGATATTTCGCCCGCGGGTGAGATCACGCTGTCTTCGTCGGTGGGAGCCGCGCCAACGTATTGCCGCGTCGCGGACAAGATCATCGTTGAGCTGAACCGCTTTCATCCCTCGTCGCTCCGCGGCTTTCACGATGTCTATGAACCGGAAGATCCGCCGTATCGGAATCCGATCCCGATCTTCCGCCCTTCCGACCGCATAGGCGCGCCGGTGATCAAGGTCAACCCGAAGAAGATCGTGGGCGTGGTTGAAACGAATGTGCCGGATGAAGCCGGGTCGTTCAGTGAGATCGCCGAAACGACGGCGAAGATCGGCCGCAACGTCGCGGAGTTCCTCGCTGCGGAATCGCGCCGCGGGTTGATTCCCAAGTCCTTCCTGCCCGTGCAATCCGGCGTGGGCGACACAGCCAACGCGGTTCTGAAAGCGATGGGCGAGAATGCCGACATTCCCGTGTTCGAGATGTACACGGAAGTCATCCAGGACGCCGTGGTGAACCTGATGAAGCAGGGGAAGATTCGCTTCGTCAGCGGCTGCTCGCTCACTGTCACGAGCCCGACGTTGAAGGACATCTACGAGAACCTGGAATTCTTCCGGCCGAAGATGCTGCTGCGTCCGCAGGAAATCAGCAACAGCCCGGAGATCGTCCGCCGCCTTGGCATCATTTCGGTGAACACCGCGATCGAAGTCGATATCGCCGGCAACGTGAACAGCACGCACGTGCTGGGCCGCAGCATGATGAACGGCATCGGCGGCTCGGGCGATTTCGCGCGCAATGCGTTTCTTTCGATCTTCACCTGCCCATCCACCGCGAAGGACGGAAAGATCAGCACGATCGTTCCCCTCGTCAGCCATCTGGATCACAGCGAACACTCGGTGCAAATCATCATTACGGAGCAAGGTGTGGCCGATTTGCGCGGCAAGAGCCCGACGCAACGCGCCGAAACGATCATCCAGAACTGCGCGCACCCGGATTACCGCGGGCTGCTGCGCGATTACGTGAAACTGGCAGGTTCGGTTCACTCGCCACAAACATTGAGCGCGGCGTTTGGATTGCACCAAACTTTCGCCAAAGCGGGCGACATGCGGAAAGTCTCTTGGAGCGATTACCTGGCGAAGTAATCTGCTGAAGAGGAAATCCGCCGTGGCCGGTTGCCGCGGCGGATCTTCGAATTCAGTCAGTTTAAGGCTGCAATGGAATCTTTGCGCCGACACGGAAGAACGCCTGCGGTGCGCCCGCCTCGATCGCTTGCGCCGTAGTTGGCCCCACACCGGGAACGGTGCCGAGATAGAGCCAGCTCGCGTCGGTGATGCTGGGCATGGCTTCAATGTCATACACGCGGGCCGGGCTGCTCAGCCATTCGAGTTCCACGGAGTTCACGTTGCTGAGTTTGCTGATGCGCGTGATCTTCAGCTGACTTTGCGGATCGAGCGGATTGGTCGCGGCCTGATATTCCGATTTGTCAGTGAAACCATCCTGATCAAAATCCGAGCTTGCCGTCATGGTGACGAGATTCGTCACAAACGCCTTTTCAAACACGTCTGAGATCCCGTCGCCATCGGTGTCCAGAATCTCCATGCGATCCGTCTTCAACTGGCCGCTGCCGAGATTGATCCAGCCGCAGTTCGCGCTCCAGGCGGAGCCGGCGAATTCGCCGGTCGTCAGGTTTACGCGTGGGCGCGCCGGATTTTCCGGTTCCAATCGCCACCAATCGAAGCTGATCCAGCCAATGTTCGGCGCCCAAGCCAGCCCATAGAGATCGCCCGTGCCCGTGTGGTTTATGCCGTAATCTTCGCTGGTCGTGTTCTC
>CAMLLE010000553.1 GCA_946480555.1 uncultured Verrucomicrobia subdivision 3 bacterium | reverse complement strand
GGGGCGAGAATTTCTCCGAATTGCAACCACGGGTTCCGCTTGCGCTTCACCCGTGGCTACCGGCCGCCGCTCCTTCGGAGCTGATCGTCTCCAAGCACGTTCGAATCTCCCGTTCCCCTTCGCATTTCCCCGCTATCGATCCTCTAGCATCTACCCTCTACCTTCCGCTTTCCCGCTTTCCCGCTTTTGTCTCCCTTCGTCCTACACCGCTTGTTGAATTTCCCCGGGGCAAATTTCCGCGTTTCTCCGGATTAACACAGAGAATTCAATTCTCTAAACTCGCACATCCTCAGAGTTGTCGGCCGCGAGTCCTGCTCGCGCTTCGCCGCTGAGGAATCCGCAAATTGTTACCAAAGGAACCCGTATGCTGAAGGCTGTTCGTTTGTTTTTGTTGTCGAGTCTGTGTGGCTTGTCTGCCTTCGCGCAGAGCTGGGAGAACGTGACGCCGGGCTTGCCCATGGGAACTCAGATCACGTCGGGAAGCGCTGGCAGCGCGACGAATTTCTTTTGGGTCAGCGGCATCGGTCCTTCCGGCGGCAGCGGCCGACTGTGGGTCGGTCTCGGGCCGGGCGGCGTTTATTACTCGGACAACTCCGGCGCGTCATGGACGTCTGCGAACAACGGCCTGACGGAAAGCTTTTACGGCACGACGCTCACACCCCGGTCCTTTCTCGAAACGGGCACAAGCGTTGTGCGTGGCGGCATCACAGCGAGCTGGAACAATCACGCGGGCAGCGCGGTCTTTCGCAGCGCGAACAACGGCGCGTCGTGGACAGAATCCAACGTGCCGGAAACCGCCGACATGCTGCGCCTCGTGCAAGGCGGCGGACGCCTCTACGGCTCCAGCACGCTGAGCGGCGTGCATTACTCCACGGACGACGGCCAGACCTGGACTCGCTGGTCCACCGGCCTGGAAGTGCCGTTTGGATTGCCGGCCGTGACGCGTGCGCTCACTTACGCCAATGGTAAAGTCATCGCCGGTTCCGACCTGGTCGGCATCATGGCTTCCACAGACGGCGGCGTATCATGGTTCCCTTCCGACAACGGGATTCCGCTAAACCCCCAGCTGGTCTATCGCTCCACGGTCGTGCCGCTCGATCTGGTGACAACGCCTTCCGGAATCATCTACCTGCTCATCGCCGGTGAATCCAATGCGGATGCCAAGAGCGTTTTCCGCAGCACGGACAACGGCGCGTCGTGGTCGCGGGTCAGCTATCCGGGAATGTTCGGCAGCGGCGGCGCGAACAATCTCTGGCGCATGGTGAATCACGGCGAGGACATCATCGTCGGCGCCACCATGCTCGGAGGCACGAACGCTCCGTGCTATTTATATCGTCCCGCCAATGGCTGGCATACGCTGCCGACCGCGGGTTTCACGGCGAGCCAGGCAAGCGGCGAAGCGATGACTGCGGTGAAGAACGGTTACCTGTTCCACACCACCGGCACGAATCTTTACCGGCTGAATCTCGCCACGGCGCCGCTCACGCCGGTGCCTTCCAAGATTGTCACCATCGCCGGCGGCGGTGGAATCAACCTCGGCGATTCACGGACGCTCGTCCCTCAAGTCCACGGCGCCTACCCGCTGAGCTTCCAGTGGTATAAGGACGGCGTGCTGATTCCCGGTGCGACCACTTCGAATTACACCTTTACCGCAACCGGCAATGACGCGATCGGCACTTACGCACTGGTGGTTTCAAATTCCGGCGGTTCCGTCACGAACAACACCTCAATCACGACCGTCGCAGGCAACACGCTTGGCACGCCGGATTATTCGTTCAATCCGGGCAACGCTGTGATGAACACCTTCAACGGAAACTGCTCCGTAATCTGTTTCCCCGGTTCGGGCTTTTCTTACACGATGATCCGCCAGCCCGATGGCAAGATCGTGGTCGGCGGCGGTTTCAACGCCGTCGGTGTTCCAACCGGCGGCGCGATGGCTGCCTCGGAGATGACCTTTCGCAACAGCTTCATCCGGCTGAATTCGGACGGTACGCTGGACACCACTTTCCAAACCGGGACCGGTCCGGACAATGCCGTTCGCCAGGTGGTGGCATTGTCTGACGGCCGATTGCTCGTCTGCGGACCGTTCCAGTCTTTCAACGGCGTACCCGCGAAACACATCGTTCGATTGAATGCCGACGGTTCCGTCGATCGCTCTTTCAATCCCGGCCTCAGCGCCGATTGGGAAATCATCTCCATGCTGCCGCTGCCGGACGGACGCATCCTCGCGGGTGGCGCGTTCAATTCATTTGATCAGCGCGGCCAGGGCCGTCTCGTGGTGCTGCGTGCCGATGGTTCGCTCGACGAAAGCTTCGCGCTGCCGCAGATGCTCAACGGCACGGTGCAACAGATCGTTCGCCAGACGGACGGGAAGATTCTGATCGCAGGCGGCTTCTCCGGCCTCATCTTCGATCCGGTGAATCCTTCGAACCAGTATGGCCCGCTGATCCGCCTCAACGCCGATCTCACAGTCGATCTCGCCTTCCGGCCCAGCTCGCTGCCGACCTACGTGAATGCGATCGGCCTGCTGCCAGACGGACGCATTCTCGCGGGCGGCAGCAGCCAGGTGCGGCTTTATTCTGCGGCGGGCGTTCAGGACAACACGTTCAATCCCGGCTCCATCTCCGGCTGGGTCTGGGACATCAAGCCGCTCGGCGCGTCGAACATTTTGATCGCCGCCAACCGCCTGCACATTCGCGGAACCAACGGCGCGTCGGTCATGGACATCGACACCGCGGCTGACATCACCTACGGCACCTTGGTGGAACCAGATGGACGCATCCTCGTGGCTGAAGGCGGAAACAGCACGATGTCCTGGGGCGGCGTGCGGCGCTTTCGCGGAGTGGAACTCGACCAGGCGATCATCAGCGAACCGATGTCGGTGGCAACCTTGGCGGGCGGCTCTGCAATGTTCAGCGTGAACGTGCGCGGCGCAGGTCCCTTCACCTATCAATGGCGGAAGAATGGAACGAACATCGTTGGCGCGATGCCAATGGCGGGCTCGACGGCTTCGTGCAGCCCGCCGTCGGC
>CAMLLE010000552.1 GCA_946480555.1 uncultured Verrucomicrobia subdivision 3 bacterium | reverse complement strand
CTATCCAGCGGAAGCCCGTTTGGTCCACGCCCGCCGTATTCGGCGTCGTAGTGCTCGACGCGGAGGCTGCCGTTGAGCTGCACGTATTGATTCAGCTTGAGCGTGTCGAAGACGTAGGCCGCGGCGGTGTCGATTTCGCTGTCGATGAATGCGCCGTTGGAGCGGAACGGCGTTTGCGCCGCGGAAGCCGGGCGGAACGGATTGGGATCGTAGATGTTCGCCGCAGGGCCGTTCACCGCGGTCCACGTGGGGGCATGCTGCCGTTCCTTGGTGAGGTCGATGCCTGTGCTGAGGTTATGTTCAATGAAGCCGGTTTCGAAATCCACCGTGGCATTGATCTGTTCGGAGAAAATTTCGTTTTCAACTTCGGTATGAATCCGGCGCGGGATGATGGCAGGCGCGTTGGTGAAGCTCGAGCTGTTCTGAAAATAGGTCGTGAGCGAATCGCGCTTCGTACGGCCGTAAACGAACTGGTTTCGGAGCGTAATGTCGTCGGAAAGATCGTGCTCAATCCGGCCCAGCACGCGCGTATGGCTGATCTCGTCGTAATCCTCACGCGCCAATCCGTAGTAGTTGTCCTGGTCCACATTCCCCGCAATGCCGCCGGGCAGCGCCGCGGTCGGCAATCCCGAATCCGGAAGGTTATCGTGCTCCACAAAGGTGGTGGCGATGATCACGCGCGTCGGAGTGCCGAGTCCCAGCGCTAGCGACGGGCTGATGCCCCAGCGATTGTTCTCCACGAAATCACGTCCCGGAACGCCGCCGTCCGTCCACATTCCATTCAAGCGCAGTGAAGAGCCGTGAATCCAGTCGCCCGGTTCGCCCACTTCCAGCGGCTGATTCAAATCCGCCGTCAAACGCTTCTGTTCCGCGCTGCCATAGCTCAGTTCGCCGAGGTAGGCGCGATCTTGATGCGGGGTCTTGGTCACCATGTTCACGTAGCCGGAACTGCCGCCGCGGCCGTTGTCCGCGCCGGCTGGTCCCTTGGCCACTTCCACCTGTTCGGTGTTGAAGACGTCGCGGGAATAGGAACCGGTGTCGCGAACGCCATCGACGAAGATGTTCCCGGAAACATCGAAGCCGCGCATGAAGAACGAGTCGCCGGCCGCAACATTGCCGCCTTCGCCGGCCGCAAAGCTGATCCCGGGCGTGTTGCCCAGAACATCGCTCAAGGACAGCGCGCCTTGCTGCGTGTAAACCTCGCGCGGTATTGCGACGATTGTCTGCGGTGTGTCCAGCAGTGGCTGCGTGAACACCGGCGACGAGGCGCGATCCACCTTGAATGCCGGTTCCTGATCGCCTTGCACGACGACGTCGGGCAGTTGCGAGGCAGCGTTCGTGGAATTCGTCGCCGCGGCGGGCGTGTTGGTTGCGGTTTGGGCTACGGCGGCGACGCCTTGCGCCATGAGCAAAGCGGTCAGGTTGCGGGTCTTCTGATCGTTCATGTGAGGGCGGCACAATAAAATCCCTGCGGAATCCCTGCCGCCGGGGTTTTGCGATTTGTTGTTGTTCGCTTGCCGAAGAAGCCCCCGGAGGGACGAGCTATGCGAGTCCCCGTGTTGTGATTTGGGACTCGTGTAACTCGTCCCTCCGAACGTGGGCTTCAGCCGCCGATGCAGCTCATCGACCGCGAAGCTGGAACGAAGTCCGGTTCGCCGATGCGATGCCGCGGCTCCTTTTGCCACACGACGCTTTTCAGTTTTTCGCCGAGCTGTTCATCCGTCGCGCCGCCGCGCAGCAGCGATCGCAAATCGTGTTCGGTCACGCTGAAAAGGCAGGTGCGAATCTTCCCATCGGCCGTGAGCCGGATGCGATTGCAATGGCCGCAGAACGGTTCGCTGACGGGCGCAATGATTCCGATCTCGCCGCGTCCATCGGCAAAACTCCAGAGCCTGGAAGTGGAGGACGGGTTGTTGGTCGGCAGCGGCTGAAGGTCGAATTGCGCCTGCAATCGTTCGAGGATTTCACGTCCGGTCACCACCATGTCGCGCAACCACGCGCGGGCGGAATCCAGCGGCATGAACTCGATGAAACGCATGCTCACGTTGCGTTCCCGCGCCATCTCGACCAGAGCCGGGACTTCGTGGTCGTTCAATCCACGAATCACCACCGCGTTTACTTTCACCGGCGAAAAGCCCAGTTCTTGCGCGAGCGCAAGGCTGTCGAGCACTTGCTGCAATCCATCGCGCCCGGTCATGCGCTTGAAGTTCTCGGGCGTGAGTGAGTCGAGACTGAAACTGACGCGGCGCAATCCCGCATCGCGCAACGCGCGCGCCTTTTCCGGAAACAGGAAACCGTTCGTGGTCATCGCGAGGTCCTCGATTCCCGGGATGCGCGCGATGCGTTCGACGAGATTTTCCACATCGTGACGCATCAAGGGCTCGCCGCCGGTGAGCCGGATTTTCTGAATGCCCCAATCAACGGCGATGCGAACGACGCGTTCGATTTCCTCGAAGCTCAGGATGCTCGCGCGCGGCACCCATTGCTGCACGATGGGTGTGGAGTTGGGCATGTTCGCCCAGCGGCCGCGGTAGAAGTTCTGTGCAGCCTCGGTTTCCGGAAGGCAGTAGAGGCAGCGGAAGTTGCAGCGGTCGGTAATGCTCACCCGCAGGTCGCGCATGACGCGGCCGTGCGAATCGATCAACACCGGCGCGTCACTCATTTCACCGGCGCAGCAGCAGGAGCGTTGGTCTGCGGTGGAAGCACGCGCACGGAACCATCAGAGCCGACCTCCACATTCAGGTCGTAAGCTTCCTTCGGTTTCGCGGCTTGCGGCGCGGGTTTCGCCGCGAGATTCATCAGGCGCTCCGCACCTTTTTGCGAATCGGCGGTGAACAGTCCTTTGCGAATCCACTCGAGCCGGCGCGCGATGTTCAATTCCTCCTTTAGCTTCGCCACTTGAGCGCGGAGAATGGTGATGTCGTTGAACTGCCGTTCGAGTTCCGCCTTCTCCGCTATGAGCCGTTGCAGTTCTTTTTCGAGGAATGCCCTGTCGCCTTCAGAAGCAGCAAGCCGGCGCTGTGTGTCGGC
>CAMLLE010000551.1 GCA_946480555.1 uncultured Verrucomicrobia subdivision 3 bacterium | reverse complement strand
TGACCTCCGGCGTGTATTTCTTCACCAGTTCGCGGACCTTGTCGAAGTCTTGCGTGTGCTCGGCGATGAATTTTTCGTCCGTCCAGCCGCGCTCGATCATTACGTGGAGAATGCCGTTCGCAAGCGCGCTGTCGCGTCCCGGACGCACCGGCAGAAACAAATCCGCCGTGCGCGCAATCGGCGTGATGCGCGGATCAATGACGATGATCTTCGCGCCGTTGTCGCGCGCGCGCCAGATGTAGTCGGTGAGAATCGGGAAACACTCGGCCAGGTTCGTGCCGGTGAGAATGATCACTTTTGCGAGCGGAATGTCGCTCCATGGATTCGCCGCGCGATCCACGCCGAATGCCATGCGGTTCGCTGCGCCGGCGCTGACCATGCAAAGGCGGCCGTTGTAATCGATGTTCGCCGTTTGCAGCGCGACGCGGGCGAACTTCCCGTTCAGGTAAGCCTTCTCGTTCGTCATCGAAGCGCCGCCGAGAAACGCGACGGCATCCTTGCCATGCTTGGCCTGAATGGCTTTGATCGCCTCCGCCGTTTTATTCAGCGCTTCATACCATCCGGCTTCGCGAAATCCCGCCTGAGTCCGGATCAACGGCGATGTGAGCCGATCCGGATGATCGTTCTGCATGTAACGCTTCACGCCCTTCGGGCAAAGCTTGCCTTGATTGACCGGAAACTCCTCCCACGGCTCGAAGCCAATCACCTTGTTGTCTTTGACCTTGAGCTGAATGCCGCACTGCACGCCGCAGAAGCAGCAATGGGTCTTCACGAGCTTGTCCGGCTCACCGTTGTTCCAGCCGCCGGCCGGCGTGAAGTTCGGCGTCGGGCCGTAAAGCTCGATGTACTTGTCTTCGGGTAATGTCAGAGTGGCCATGAGATTTTTGATTTGCGATCCACGATGGACGAGTTGCTTCTGAATGGAGCGCAGCTCGATTGGCAGGGCCAAACACTCAACAATGAACATTCAACGTTCAACGCCCAGGGGCGCACACGCGCACCACGCACTGAATGTTGAGCGTTCAATGTTGAATGTTGAATGTTTCCTCTGTTCATCTGCCAATCGTCCTTCCCTGATTCAACGCCAGCAGCCGACGCCGGCACGCCGGACAGATTTCCTGATAATGCACTTCGCCGCGCGGCGTGGCGTAGCGATAGTTGAATCCAAGTTCATCGAGCACGGTCTTGAGATCGTCCACATGCATCTGGCTCGCGTAATCCTCGCCGCAGCGCCGGCACGCCGCTCGAGCCCCTGCCACACCAGCCTTTTTGTACCGGCTCACACACAGCGAACACGTGCGTTGGAACATGTGGAACAGCTTGCCGTAGGGAATGTAGATCAGCAGCGCGACCACGCTGGCCATGTGAACGATGGCCCAGAGTGAATGACCGCGTCCGGCAAGAAACTTGTAGCTGACCGTGAGCGCCAATCCGGTGGCGGTGACCGCAAAAATCAGAATCAGCGGCAGAATGTCTTCGAAGAATGTCTGGGTCGCACGTTCACCCGCGTCCGTCAGGCGCCGGATCGAAGCCATCACCAACCCGATCAACACCAGCACCGCGGAAATGTTCAGCGCATTGAACATCACCAGCCCTTTGAAACTGCCCACGTGAAAGCTGTCCACCGGCACTCCGAACATCAGCACGCGATACATCTCCGCGTTGTTGGTGAACGATTCGAAATGAATCCAGCCGAACACCAGCGGGAACGTGATCGCAAACGCCAGCGTGCAGCCGCCTGAAAGGCACAGATGCATGATCCAGCGAAACGCGCTCCGGCGGCGGATGAACTCCTGCGCAACAAAGTTCCGCGCCAGCGCCGCGCCAAGCGTCCCGACGCCATGCGGCAAAACCGTAGGAGACGACGCAAGGAGTCTCTGATCTCGATCGCCGCTTCCCGAATCTGCAAAGGGAGCCCCCTCACGTGGGCTCCGGCCAGGTTCAAGCTTCTGAAACATCAGCTGAAACCCGCGCTTGAAATACATCCGCGACGGCGGTCGCTGCGCCCAGACTGCGAATCGGTAGCCCACGCAATACGCCGCCAGCAGCGAACCGATCGCGTAACCCGTCAATGCCGGATCGAAATGCGTCATCCCGTGCGACCCGATCGCGATCCCCGCCGCAACGGCGAATACCAGCGCGACTCCCGCGATCAAGGCTTTGGTGTTTGGCAGTTTCATCAGGAAATGACGGTGCAGAGTGCCGCCTCAATTGGGCGGGTGGAACGGACAACCTGCCCGTCCATGCAGGCTACCAGCCTGCATGTTTTGTGACTCAAGCACGAACCAACCGGTCCGGATTGCGAACGCCAGAGGCTTGGCGGCAAGTTGCCGCCAAGACCAGCCAGGCTGGCTGTTCCACCCAATCCACCTGAAGCGCTCGCGCTGAGCCGCCCCAGTGTTTCCACCCACCGGCGGATCGTTCCCGCGGTTCCTGAGGTCACGGGTTTCGCCGCGTCGCTCGACAACCGCTTTTGCGCTGATCGGACTTTCGGTTCCGCCTTCCCGCCTTCCCGCTTTACGCTTTTGCTTTTCATCGTTTGTTCGCCTCGTCGAAGAACTCCTGAAGCTGCTTCACGTCGAATCGCCCCGTGAATTGCTTGAAGCTCTCCTTGCCTTCGCGATGCTTGAGGTAAGCGCGAAGGATCGTTTCCAAAACATTCGGCAGTTCCGTTGCTTTCACTCCGGCCAGCACCTGGCGTCCCACCGCCTGGTTTCCGGCAAATCCGCCACCGACAAAAACGTGATACGCATCCACGCTGTCCGCGCCGGATTTGACCTTGGTGCCGAGACAGCCGATGTCACCCATGTAATGCTGCGCGCAGGAATTCGGGCAGCCGGTCAGGTGAATGTTCACCGGCTGATCCAGCTCCATTTTTTTCTCCAGGTGCTTGATCAAATCCGCCGCGTGACCCTTGGTGTTCGCCTGCGCGAACTTGCAGTAACTGTTCCCCGTGCAGGCAATCACGCCGCTGGCGATGTTCGATTGCTTGGTGTCAAAGCCGATCTTTCGCAGCGCCTTCTCGACCGTGC
>CAMLLE010000550.1 GCA_946480555.1 uncultured Verrucomicrobia subdivision 3 bacterium | reverse complement strand
CGCGCGCCGGCTGGCGAAGTCCGCGACCCAGTAGTGCGGAATGTCATCGGCCAGACCCGCGGAGTTGCCAATGCCTTGCTCACCGCCGAAGGGGCTGATCCAGAGCGGCTGCCCCGTGGCGGACGCGAGCGCGACGAGCGCCCAGGCGCGATCGGAGGTGTTGGTGACGCTGCCGATGTAATTCGTCTGGCCAGCGCTCATGCTGCCGTAGAGGGTGCCATTGTGAACGGTGAGATTCTGGACCCATCCGGAGGTGTAGCGCGTCCAGCGGAGGCTGCCGTTGGAATCAAATTGCAGCAGCACAGCGTACTGGCCGGCTCCCGTCACGATGTTCGTTTCAATCTGAACATTGCCAGCGAACAGCGCCGAAAAGGTCACATTGCCGGACGGTTCGGAGACAAGTTGATGGTAGCTGTTGAAGATGGAATTCGTCCCGGTGAATGTGCGAAGCCAGAGTGTTTCGCCCTCGGAATTCAGACGCGCCAGCATCATCGAGCCGTGCCCGGCATCAACTAGCGCGTTGGTTCCGAACCAATTGGTGCCGGTAAACGACGCCATGATGTAAATACCGTCCCCTGGCGCGGGCGCCATCACGCGGCAGAAGGAGGTGCCCATGCCGTCATTCGTTATGGCTCGCACCCAGATCGGCGCACCAGTCTGGGTCTGTTTGATGATCATGGCGGAGAAGCTGCCGTTGGGAGAGCTGATGACGTTGGTGCCGATCGTGTTCGTGCCGTTGAACGAACCAGCCGCGAAGAGATCGCCAGCAGCGTTCAGATGCGTCGCAAGATAATATTCTTCCGTTGCATCGTTGCCGCTCGTGGCGGGTGATTTGAAGGCCCGAGTCCAGTCGGGTGGCATCGGCGCGCTGACGAAGCTAACCGTGGCTGTGTGGGTCAGCGCACCTCCGGCGTCGTTGAAGGCCAGCGCATAATATTCGCCAGAAACAGCGGCCGTGCCCGAGTTGGTGGGGATGTATAGCGCATGATCGGCCCCGGAAATGGGCCCCGAGCCCACTTTGTACCATTGCCAGTTTGGTTCGGGATTGCCGGTCGCTCCGGCGTAAAGCGCGACGTTGTAGCCGGGATAATTCGTCTGGCTGAAGGGCTGACGGGTGATGACCGGCGCCTGGCTCTCGATGAAACTGACTTCATCCAGATAGGCCGCGTCATCGAGATCCGCGAACTCGGAATCCTTCCAATATTGCCACCGGACGGTGTGTGTGCCTGGCGGGATCTGAAAGCTGCGAGATTCCCAATCGTAATCGCCGTTGATGGCCTCCTGATAATCGCCGTCGAGGTAGAACTCGAGGTAGTCCGAGAAATCACTCGAAACCTTCCACCAGAACGAGAGCGTGCCCGGCCCGGCAATGGTGGTTTCAATCCACGAAACCTGGTCATCGCTGATCGCGCCGCTTTGGGCCGCGTCCTGATTGTCGTGCGTCACTGCGGTCTGGAACATCCATGGCGCATCGCCGCCCGTGGACCACTCGGACATGGGCGCATCCACCGCCTCGGCGAGGCCGCCTTCATAAACGTCGGGAACACGTTCTCCGGGATTGTTGAACAGAAACTCAACTTCATCGGCCGACAGCACGCCGGAATAAATCTGGATGTCATCCATTGATCCCTGCAGGCCGACGCCGTTGTTATGACCAATGCTCAGTTCATCACCGCCATTGAGCAGGTCTGTTGAGCCGCTGCCCTGCGCGTCGAGGACACCGTTGATGTAGATTTTCTTCAAACCTGAGGGTTGATTCCGCGTCACCACGACGTGAACGTAGTCTCCCGAATTGATGTTCTCAGTGGAATGCAGCGTATCCTGCGAGGAACCTCCGGTGACGAACGCCAGCTTGCTTCCGGTCAAAGCCATTGGAATCACAAAATCGGGTGAAGGACCGCTGAAGGTTGAAACCAAGCCCGCATTTCCAAACATGCCGCTGTCGGAATCATCTCCGGAAATCTGGGTCGTCTTCACCCAAAGCGAAACGCTGAAGCTTCCCGCGAGCGCCGGCAGCAGTGAGTTTGTGGGGGGCGTCAGCCAACCCGCGCCAGTGCCTTCATCAGTGTCAAAGAACACGGCCAGACTTCCAGACGCGGCGTCATTCGTGATGGTGGAGCTTCCATCGCCGAAACTGGCAGCACCGTTGACGTCATTACCGTTGCCTGACAGATCGCTCGTGAAGATCGTGCCATCTTCGAAATCGTAATGGGCGATGTTGATGTGGCTCCCGCTCGGGGCAAGGCCGCTGCTCGTAAAGGAAACGCTGCCGGCGGATTCAATGGAGGACCGCGAGATCCAACCAGCAATTGGATCAGACGTGCCGGTGTGCAGCGGTTGGGTTGCCGCGAAAACCGGATTGTTGAAGTGGTTCGTGACGTATTGCAGGTAGAATTCATAGTCGCCGGCCGGCAACTCTGTGGGCGGCGTCCACTCTGTTTGCGTCACGGTGATGGAGGTGGACTCTTGGTAACTGAAGTTGTTGTTGTACACATGGGCAAAGCCAGTGATGTTCCCGAACTGCGACCAATCGCTCGGGCCTGTCCAGGTGAACGTCGGCTGGTTCGGCACCGTGGCATTTGCTGAGGGATACGTGATCTCCAACTGCGGGAACATCGCTTCATTGGCTGTCGGTGCACTTACGGTGAACTCATATGTGTTCGTGGAAGTTGCATTCGTGACTTGAATCGACCAGTTCCCGACCGTGATTGCATCGAGCGCGTCGTCGAATAGATCGAAAGCCCGGCTGCCGCCCCCAACGAATTCGAATCCCGAGGGTGTAATCCGAAACTCCCGCGTCGTGCCGGGATCAACTCCCGGCGAACGGACGAAATAGGTGCCGAGTGGCGCGGCGGGCGGGGTGTTGTTCGTGGAGATGATCGGATAGAAGACGTAGTAGTCCTCGAAGCGGTAAACCCGCAGATTAAAGGCGAGTCCCGCATGCGTGACGGACGGCAGAACTACAACCAGCAGCAGGAGGATCGCTCCAACCCATTGCCGCATGCGCATGGGGGCTCGGAATTTGGAACTGCTGGAG
>CAMLLE010000549.1 GCA_946480555.1 uncultured Verrucomicrobia subdivision 3 bacterium | reverse complement strand
AGCCAATCTGGCTGTTCCACCCGATGCAACTGAATCGTTCCGGCTACGGATAAACCAGGCGGAAAAAGATATTCGTTCCGTTGGGATCGGTCGGTATGAGCATCTGATTCGTCGCGTCGGAACCTTCCACAGTGAACCATGCGTCAGGCGCATTCAGTCCCACGCTATTGGACTCCAGTCGCACGCCGATGTAGTTCGCAGGCCAGGAGAAGTTCAATCCACCTTCAGATGCAACCGCGGAGATCGTTGTTGGCGCAACGGGCGGCGGCGGTTGATTCGCGGCGAGCCGCGAAATCTCAGTGGCGCTCAACGCATAGTTGTAGATGTAAAACTCGTCGATGCGGCCATTGAACAGCGGATCGGCGGACCACTGGCTTTTGCCGATGTAATTCACGCGCGGGAGAATCGTCGCCGGCGAGACCGTGACCGCGCCATTCACAGCGACCTGCACGCCGTTGACAAACAGCCGCGCAGTCGTGCCCTGCAAAGTCACCGCCACGTGCCGCCATTGGCCGGTGGGCAGCGTGGTGGCATTCATCGTCTGCTCCGTCCCACCGTTCTTGACCCCGAAGCGCAGCGTGCTGCCGCCCGAGTAAGGCGTGAGAAACAGATATTGGCTCGTGCCGTTGCCAAAATCGAAAATGCGCTGCCACTGATTCCCGCCGTCCCAGTTCACCCACGTGGCAATCGTGAAATTGGTGACGCCGTTGAACACGCTTTCCGGCAGCGTCACGTAATCGTTCGTTCCATCGAGGTTCACGGCGGAAGCGTAATTTCCGACGGCGTAGGGCGGCGAACTCACCGGCGTGCCGTGGAACGCATTTCCTGACGTGTCGTTCGCATTTCCGTCAAACGGATACTTCGCGATCAACTGCGGGCCGCCCGTCAGCGAGCTTTCCACCACAATCGTCGCCACAACGAACGCGTTCGCTCCGGCAAAGTCCGTCGCGCGCAGGACGAAATGGTTTGTTCCTTGATCGTTGCCCGTCGGCGTTCCCGACAGCGCACCGGCCGCCCCGACCGTCAGCCACGCCGGCCCGTTCGCCTTGGTGTAGGTGAGTGAGCCGCCATCTGCATCCACCGCCATGCCGGCAACGTTTTCAGAATACGGCTGGCCTTGCAGCGCGTTGGACAGCACGACCGTGGCGTTTGTAAACTGCGGGGCGGTGTTGGTGGCCAGCGCCGAAACCTGAGCCGCCGTCAACGCGTAATCAGTAATCAACACTTCATCCATCAGGCCGCGGAAATTCGGGTCGGCAATGAAATGGCTTTTGCCGAGAAAATTGATCCGCGGGCTGAAGCTCGAGGGCGCGATGCTCATGCCAGTGTTGGACGCTGCGAGCACGCCATTCGTGTAAATGCGCGCCGTGTTGCCGGAGAGCGTGATGGCCACGTGCCGCCATTGATTCTGCGGCAGTCCGGCGGTCTCCACGATCTGCTCGCCGCCGCCATTCTTGATGGCGAAGCGCAACGTGCCGCTGCCGGAGCTTGGCGACAGAAACATGTAATGCGTGGTGCTGTTGCCGAAATCGAAGATGCGCTGCCAGTTCGCGCCGCCGCGCCAGTTGATCCAGGCCGCGAACGTGAATGAACCGCCACGGGCGACGTTCGGCGGAAGCGTTACAACGGTGTTTGTCCCGTCAAACACCATCGCATCGCCGCGCATGCCGTTCGTAAAAGCCGGACTGCCCGTGGTGACACCGTTGTTGCCATAGCCTGAGCTGTCGATGGAATTGGTCTCAAACTGCAACTGCGAAAAGCTGCGCGTGCCGTTGTCCTGTAATCCCTGCAGGTAAGCGATCGGCGCAATGTGATCGCGATACATCACGCCCATCGGCGTCAGCCCGCCTTCATCGTAATGCGTCTGGCGTGTGTATTCCACCCGGCTGTAAACCGCGTAACGCTCGATCCACGGCGTGTTGTCCATCATGTTGATCATTGCCTCGATGACCGCCCGGTTCTGGGCGTAGGTCGGATCGGCATCGCCGGTCCAGTTCGCGCCGTTGTTGAACTCCGTTACCCACAGCGGGCGTTTCACGGTGTCGTAAATCCCCTTCAAGAAATTGTAGAGCTGGCTGGCCGCGCCGCTCGGATTGTCGTTGTTCGAATAGCTGCGGTAGTAATGGATCGGAACGTAATCAACGCGGTGACCGGCAGCGTCGGCTTTGTTCATGAAATCGGTGATCCACGATTGGCCGCCGTCGGTCACGGCCGGTGCGCCCACACGCAGGCCCGTTCCCAAGAGTTCCGGCCAGCGCGCCACGGCGTCATCGACCGAGCCGGGCGGCGTGAGATTCTTGTACGCGTCTTCCACCGAGTTGTTCGGTTCGTTGAAACCGAGCAGATGATTCACGCCGCGCGTCTGCCAGTTCTGGTTCAGCCCCGGCCAGTGCGGCTGTTGCTTGATGGCAACGTACTGCAAATCGCGCGTGGAGTTCTGGTCAATGTTCCAGTTGTACCACCACGTCGCCTTGAGATCGGTCGGTGACGCGTCGCAGGAACCCTTCTTCGAAACCCAGCGCCAGGGCAGCACGTAAACGAACCGCACGTTGTCATTCAAGTTCGACGGAAGCAGGCTGATTTCCACGTCGCCATCCTGCGCCACGTAGCATTTGCTCGCGCCGGTGCCGTCTTCGTTTTGGGCCAGCGTGGCCACATAACCGCGCTTCAGCCGGAACGAACTGACGTTTCCGTTCAGCGCGCCAAGCGAAACGCCCTTGTAGTAAACATGCTGGCTGAGAGGCATTGAAGCGCCGGTGAAATAAGGCCCATCGAAAATGCGTAAAGGCTGGAAAGACGAAACGTGAGGCACGACCACCGCACCATGGCCATGCTCAACGACCCGGCAGTTGCTGTCCGCCACCGCGCCCGCGCCGTTGATGCGCAATTGCGACATGTAGGTGGAAACCGTGGTGGAAGGCCGGATGCCGGTGAGCACGAGGAACGCGTCCGGCGAGGTGAGATTGATGACGCAGCCGGTGAGCGGAGTATTCGTGCCGGTCACGCGAAGTTCAGCCGATCCGCCCAACGTCACCGTGGCA
>CAMLLE010000548.1 GCA_946480555.1 uncultured Verrucomicrobia subdivision 3 bacterium | reverse complement strand
CGAGCCAGAGGCGATACGCCGTGAGATCGGAACTGATGTTCAACGTCGCGCTCGTGGTGCTGGCGGCTTCATTGTTCACCACATAGATGCCGCCCCCGCCCGTCTTCGGCGCACCCGAAAAATTCAAGCGGCCCTGGCGGTGAATCGTGTCGCCCGTACATGAATTGGCACCCGCCAACGTGAGCGTGCCCGGACCTGTTTTGAGCACGCGTCCGCTCTGTGAAATGATTCCCGAAATCGTCTGCGTCGCCGTGCTGCCATAGTTGAACGTGCTGTAGTTCGCGATGTTCCCGGCGTAATTCCCACCGTCAAGCAAACCGGCCCCGCCAACCGCCAGCGTGCCGCCGCCGTTGATGCTGATGTCACCGGTGAACGTGTTCGTCGTCGTAAGCGTGACGGTGCCTGTGCCGAGTTTCGCGATCGACGCCGCGCCGCTGATGCCCGAACCGTTGGCAGAATTCACGGTGTAGGCGAGGCTGGAATTGCTGAACGTGATGGAATAGGGCGAGACATTGTCCGTGAGATTCACTGAGCCGGTTGCCGCCGTGTTGTCGAAGCGCACCGCCGCGCCGTCCGAGAAATACGTGCTGGGTGCCGCTCCAAACAGCCAGTTCGTCGTCGCATCGACATCCCAATTCGAATTGACGTTCCCCTTCCACACCAGCGTCGGCACGGGAACGATGGAACTGGCCTCGTTGCTGTCCGCGCTTTCGCCCGTTCCGCTGACGGCGGACACCACGTAGTAATACGTCGCACTCAGAATCAGACCGGAGTTCGTGAACGTGGTGGCAGCAACGGATGACGCGATGGTCACGTAAGGCCCGCCGGGCAGCATCGAACGCTTCACGTTGTAGCCGTTCGCGCCGGCGCTGGAATTCCAGCTGAGGACAATCTGACCGCCGAACAACCCGGTCGCAACCAAGCTCGTCGGAACCGGCGGCGGCGTCAGCGTCGTGGCACTGGCTTCTGGCGAATTGGCACTCGTCCCGCCTTCGTTCGCAGCAGCGACGACGTAGTAGTAGGTCGTGTTTCCAGCCACGGCTGAATCCGTGTAGTTCGTTTCCGTCACGCCCGAGGCGATCACCATGTACGGCCCGCCGCTGGCAGGCGAGCGTTGGATCAAATAGCTGTCCGCATTGGCGCCCGGATTCCACACGAGTTGAACGGCGTTGGCTGAAACCGGCGTTGCGCTCGCACCAGCCGGAGCCGCCGGAGCCGCCGGACTCAACGCATACAACGCGGCAATCTCTCCAGCGCTCAACGCGCCGCTGTAAATCCGGAAGTCATCGATGCGGCCATTCAGATATGGGTCGCCGGGCCATTGCGAGCGGCCTATGTAATTGTTTGTCGCATTGACCAGCCGGCCGATCATGTCCGGATAAAACGTCATCGCGCTGTTGGTCGCCACCGGCGCGCCATTCAAATAAAGCGTGCCGACGGCTGAGCCTTCGTTGTCCGCTTTGAGTGTGACAGCGATGTGCTGCCACGATCCAACCGCCACGGCCGGGCCGTTAATGCCTTGCTCGCCGTTGCCGGTGAACTTCGTGATCGCGAAACGGATTCCTCCACCGCTGTTGCGCGGCGACAGGAACATGTATTTGTCCGTGTCTGCACCGAAATCGAAGATGCGCGCCCAGGTGCTCTGGCTGTTCAGATAAACCCAGGTCGAAAACGTGACGTCTCGCAGGCCGTTGAGCAGCCCGTTTGGCAGAGCCACGTATTGCGAAGCGCCGTTCAGATTGATGCTGTTGCCGAATTTGCCGGAGGTGAACGTCGCGCCATTCATCAATGTGGCGGCGGGGCTGAGTCCAGACGCATCCGCCGCGGTCGCGCCGCCGGCTTCGTTGAAGCGGTAATAGGTCCTGAGTTCCTGAACGCCCACTTTCGCTTCGAGCGAATTGGCGGATTCACCAAATTTATCCAGCGCAGAGATGACGTAGTAATAGACGCCGCCGTTGGTGATGTCGGAATCGAAATGAACGTTCTCGGTCGCCGCCGGAAGGCTCGCGATGGTGGCGTACGGACCGCCGGGATGCGTGGCGCGCTTGACCAGGTAGTTCGTCGCGTAAGCCGATCCCCACCAGTTCAGCAGCACGTTGGTCCCGTAAACTTTCGCTTCCACTCCGCTCGGCACCGCGCCGGCAGGAATGGGATCGAGCAAATGCGTGAGCGTGGTGAACCCGAGAAAGTCCGGCGAGTTGGAATTGTCGTAGAAGCCATCGGGACGCAGCGCTGCCGCAGCACGCGCCGTCCACGGGGCGGACAAGCCCTTCACGTTCACGTAGTGATTGTAAAACAGATCCCAGGTGGGCGGCAGGAATCCGCGGCCGCCGTAGGCCAGCGCCGTGGTGCCCCAGCCGAACGTCGTGTTGCAGACTCCGAACGTCTGGTACGGCACATCGTTCCAAAGATTGAACTTCGCGTAGTATTCGAGCCCGCGCAGAAACAGGTTGTTGTCGAAGCTGTAAAGATCCACGCCCTGGTTCCACGCAATTTGCAGCGCGACACCCAGCCACGCCAGGCCGTCCACGGCGTGCGGTTGGTCGCGTCCGCTTTCCTGGCATTGCCCGAGGCCGTCGGGATGCGTGAACCAAACCGCCGCCGTCAGATTCCCGTTGCCCTTGCCCTGCTTGAGATACGTGACGGCGCGATTGAACCGGTTCGTGTCGTCGGTGAACACCGCCACCGCCATGAGTGACGCGAGGTTGCACGCGTCCCAGTTGCACCAGTAATGGCTGTTGCACGTGCCATTGTGTGCGTTCAGAAAGGCGTCGTTGCCGTCGCCAAAAATTTTGAGAAACCGGGAATAGTTGCTGATGCTTGTCTGCGACCAGCCCGGATAACCGCGCAGCGCTTCACCGGCCACCGCGAATTCGTATCCACACAGGCCCGCGCCCAATGCCCAGTTGCTGTTCCCGCCGACGCCGTTCGTCATCGTGCTCGACCAGCGATCGCAACCCTCAATCGCCTCCTCGGCATAATTGGTATCGCCAGTGATCCGCCAGCGGAGGGCCAGATAGTAAATGGCGAGCGCGTCTTTCTGGCTGCGGGCG
>CAMLLE010000547.1 GCA_946480555.1 uncultured Verrucomicrobia subdivision 3 bacterium | reverse complement strand
AGCCAGCGTGCGTAACGCCGCTGCAGCATGGGCAAATCATTCAAATGGTCGCCCGCGGCGAAAACATGGTCTGCCGTGGCACCCAACCGGCGGGTGAGCTCTGCAAGCGCACTGCCTTTGTTGAAGGCCACGTGACTGAACCGCACGTAAACGTCGTTTCGCATCGCCACCAGGTTCGGAATCGTGCGGCAGTATTCTTCCAGGTACGCGGTGATGACGTCGGCATCGTTGTTGTTGCCGGCGATCAAACAAAACGGTGAATAAGCGTCAGCGTAAACGGTGGCGTGGAAACGTTCGTTGATCCAATCGGTGATGCCGGGAACATCCCCACGAACCCGGGCAAACAGCGCCTCGTGCGCGCGGGTGCAAGCCGAGTTCCATTCCTCAAGGCCTGCGTAACGCACCCCGTCGTGAACCTGGATTTCGCGCTCCACCAAAACGAGGAAATCGGGCTGGACCGGAACTTTTGCGCGGGCGAGGGCTTCCATCAAGCTGGACATGTCGCGCCCGGTATTGATGACCCATTTCACGCCCTGCGCTTGCAGACTGGCGATGAGTTCCTGAAATGGCAGGGCGACGGCTGGGTTCTCGAACTCGGCAAAAATGGTTCCGTCGAAATCAGTTGAAACGAGCTGGATGGGCAATGGCATTTACGGCACGTGTTCACACCGGCAACCGGCGCGTCCGCAAATTCTACTGACGCCAGCGTTCAAAGCAAACCGTGCGGTTTCTTCATCGAACAAACCATGCCTCGCCGCGTTGTACAAACCTCCTCAGTGGCGAGGGCCAAGTCAGGCAAGCGCGTATTCGGAGATGTTTTCGCCCGAACCAGACAAAGCCAATCCGTCGTCCTTTATGAGCGGATTTCCATCCCAGCGATCTGCCATGAGCGGCTCCTGCGGATTCTGGAAATCAATTCCCGCCAGATCCGTGTAATGGCGGAATACATCCACGTTCTGGATGAACCCGCTGAAACGTTCCGAGCCCGGCCCAAACGCGGTCACGGGCACGAAGTCCGAAGTGTGCGCGTTGCTTGTCCATCCAATCGCCGTGTAATTGCCGAGCAACTGACCCAGCTGGGCCACATCTGAATTCATCGTGTCGTAAAGCGGCGTGCCGCTCTTGGCGAGGTACACCTGGAACAGCTCGGCCTTCTTTTCCGAAACCGTGTAGCCGGTGAGTTCCGCGATCACCTCTTGGATCTGTTTCACCTCCGGAACAGAATCGCCCGGCGGCCGTTCACCCGACGCGGACGAACGGTTCCGATCATGCACCGAGATCGCGGGGCGTCGCCGGCGAAGTTCGCTCAGAATAACCGGGAATGAAGCTTTAATCTCCGCCACCCTCTTGAATCGCACCGAGCTTTCGCGGTAACCGTCTCCGGTTCCATTCACGCCCATGTTGCCGTTGCCATGGTCGGTCGTAATGACCACCAACGTGTTCGCGTGCCGCTTCTGAAAATCCAGCGCCACGTCCAGCGCCTCGTCGAAGGCGATCAAATCGCGCAGGGTCGCCGCTGCATCGCAATTGTGCGCGCCGTGATCCACGCGCCCGCCTTCCACCTGCAGAATGAACCTGTCGCTGCGTCCCAGCCATTCCAGAGCCCGCCCTGTCATCGCCGCCAGCGTCGGCACTCGGTCCATCAGCTGCCGGCTTGCAAGCTGATCCAGGGTAAACGGCAGATGCCCCTCGGAAAAAGTTCCGATCCAGCGTTTGTCCGCGGGAGCCGCCGCCAATTCCGCTGCGGACCGCAACACTTGATAGCCTGCTTCCGCAAATTCACTCCGCAGATCGCGTTTGTCCCTGCGCCGCGCCGGATCCAGGAACTTCGATCCGCCGCCCAGCAAAACATCAATCCGCCGATCCAAATACTGCGCCGCGATTTCGTAAGCGTCACCCCGATCATCGGCATTCGCCGCGAAACCAGCCGGGGTCGCATGCGTGATTTCAGTCGTGGTCACGAGTCCGCGTTTCCAGCCAGCCTGGCTGAAAAGCTGATAAAGCGTGGTCAGTTCCTTGCCTGTTGAAGTCAGGTTCACCGTTCCGTTGCGAACCCGCGAACCGCAACCCCAGCTCGATGATGCCGCCGCAGAATCCGTGACCATCGAATCCAGGGAACGCATGTTCATCAGGCCATGCTTCACGCCCGGCTCATTGAACAAACGAATCCAGGTAAGCCCGCGTTGACGCAACTGGTGCGACAGGTAATCAGCACAGGTAAACGTGCCCATGCTCATGCCATCCGCGACCAGATGAATGATGCGTTCGGGCTTCTGGCCAGGGCGAATCTCAGCTGCGCGAGAGACAAACGGAAAACTCGCGGTGGCGCCTGCGGCCAGCGCAGAGCGGGTGAGAAATCGCCGACGACTGATCATGACAAGAGCTAACCGGCAAATGTGCGTTCTCGCAAGGTTCGAAACGTGCGTTTCGTTGCGGACACATCCCGCCGGCCGGCCTTCCCGTCACGAGGAATGCTTATTCCCGCCCGTATTTGCGGCGGATCACCCCCGCAACCCCCACACCGATTCCGAGCAGGACGGCCGTGGAACTCGCATCCGGCACACGCTGATAACGTCCGTTCAAATTGTCGTTACCGCATTCCGGCGTTGTGTGGACCCAGAAGTCGTTCAGGACGCTTGTGGGCAAATCCGTCAGCGGAAGATTGATCATCCGGTGAATGTTCGGATTCGATCCCATCACCCCCAACCCAAATCCATCTGGATTGGCCAGGCCGGTCAAATAACCAAAGGAACCAGTCGCCAAGGCGCCCGCCGTCGGCGTGATCGTCCACGGAGACGACTGCACAATGTCCGTCGGCAGCACGATGTTGAAGCTGCTGTAAAGCGAGTAGGTGTTGTTGTTGAAATCCAGCACGTAGGCGTAAGCCCAGCCGTTCGGCCCAGGCATCGTGCTGCCGGTGCCGACAAAGATCGCGCCAGAGCGAATCAACCGATTGCCCACCGTCTGACCATTCTTGAAGTCGAAAGTGCCGATGACATCCAAGCCCTTCGTCACGGCATCGTAACCGAAGGCTTCGTAGTCCCACGCATCCGACTGGATGGTGCCTGGT
>CAMLLE010000546.1 GCA_946480555.1 uncultured Verrucomicrobia subdivision 3 bacterium | reverse complement strand
ACATTCAACGCCGAACGTCGAATGACATGGCGCCGCGCGTTGGCAGCGCGGGATTGCCCAATGATTGTTGGGCATTGAATGTTCGTTGTTGAATGTTCCACCTTTCTGAATCGCGACTCCCCCGATTTGAAATTCGTGTCCTGTGATCATGAGCCGGAAAGAGCAACAGGCAGGCTTTCCTACCAGACGGTTCATCGGACTTTCCAATCTGCTGTTGGGCCTGGTGAAACGGATGGCTCCAAAGTCGTCGTCCGGGCAAGGCGGACCTACTGCCGTTGTTCGTCCGCCGTCTGGCCGGCTTCGGCGGCAGCTTCCGCAGCCGCCTGGGATTCGGCTTCCACCGTCGCATAATGCACGCCGAGATTGTGCTGCGCGGTCTTGTCGCCCTGGCGCGCGGCCCGGATGAACCAGCGCACAGCTTCCTGCGGGTTCCGGTCCACGCCGCGGCCGGTCTGGTAACAGAGTCCAAGATTGCATTGCGCGGGTGCCACTTCCTGTTCTGCCGCCGCGCGATACCACTTCACCGCTTCCCTGTAGTCCTGCGGAACGACGTGTCCTTGTTCGTAGAAGACTCCGAGATTGAATTGCGCCTGCGGTTCGCCGCGATCGGCAGCGGCATGATACCACTTGAGGGCTTCAGCGTAATTCTGGGGAACGCCCTGGCCGGTTTCATACAACACGCCAAGGTTGAACTGGGCCGCGGGATCGCCTTGTTCCGCCGCTTCGCGAAACCACTTGGCCGCCTGGCCGAATTCCTGGGGAACGCCCAGGCCGCTTTGGTAGCAGACACCCAGGTAGCATTGCGCCACCGGATCATTCTGGTCTGCCGCCTTGCGATACCACTTCACGGCTTCGCTGTAATCGACCGCCATGCCGTGGCCGGTGTGAAAACAAACGCCGAGGTAGCATTGTGCCTGCGGATCGCCATCTTCGGCCGCCTTCCGCATGTCGTCGATTGATTGCCAGGATTTACGGGCCATTGAATTTCTCTCGTATCCGCGTTACCCGAGAACGTCTTCAGCATAAAAGTCCAGCCGTGATTTTCAAGCGGCGGTTTCTGGCCGGGTGCGATTGTGACGCAGGTAAGGATGCGGCTCTGAGAGCGCGCCGGGTCCAATCAAGACCGTGCGGCACCTGAAACGTTGGTCCCGCCATGCGCTTCCAATCACTTCCCATCCGGCCGTTTCGTCAGCGAACTGAGCAGGTCGATCGGCAGCGGGAAGATCGTGGTCGTATTATGTTCGTTGGCCATTTCCCGCATCGTTTGCAGATAACGCAACTGCAGCGCGATTGGCTGCTGGGCCATGGCCTGCGCCGCCTGGACCATCTTTTCCGCCGCCTGATATTCGCCTTCGGCATTCACGATCTTGGCGCGCCGTTCGCGTTCCGCTTCCGCCTGCTTCGCCATTGCGCGTTTCATCGTTTCCGGCAGCGACACGTCCTTGATTTCCACGGCGGTGACCTTGATTCCCCAGGGGTCCGTCTGGCGATCGATGATTTCCTGCAACGTGTGGTTGATCTTCTCCCGTTGTGCCAGGAGTTCATCCAGTTCCGCCTGGCCCAGCACACTGCGCAAGGTGGTTTGGGAAATCAACGAAGTCGCCTTCCAGAAGTTTTCCACCTTGATCACCGCCGCCATTGGATCGATCACCCGGAAGTACACCACCGCGTCCACGCTCACTGGCACGTTGTCGCGGGTCATGATTTCCTGCCGTGCCACGTCGATGGTGACCACGCGGAGGTCCATCTTGACCATGCGATCGACCACGGGGATGAGAAAGATCAGGCCCGGTCCTTTGGCGCCGAGCAACTTTCCGAGCCGGAAGATCACGCCCCGCTCGTATTCGCGCAGGATGCGAATCATCTGCGGGAGGATGAACGACACGATCACAACGACGATGAACACGCCCGAGCCGACTTTCCACAGGTTCGAAATGATTTGCTCCATAGTCATACGGTTTCCTTTCGTGCGACGGGCCTCACTTTCAAAGTCAGCCCTTCAAGGCCGACAATCTCCGCCTGCTGATCCTTTTCCACGACTGAATCGCTCACGGCGTTCCAGTATTCCCCTTCGGCGAACACCCGGCCGTGCTGGGAATCGACGCGTTCCAGCACTGGAACGATCTTTCCGATCATCGCCTCGCGGCCGGTCTGGGGCGGCAGCTTCTGCGCACGCAGACCCGCCGCGATCACGAACAGGAAGAACAGCGCCGTCACCACCGTGGCCGGGATGATGTAAGCCAGCGAAAGCCGGAAACCGGGCGCCGAGCGGTTGAACAGCATCAAGGCGCCGAGAAAGAATGCAATCACGCCGCCGATGCTCAACACGCCGTGCGAAGGCGCGTAAACATCCGCAACAAACAAAACGACGGCCAGGACGATGAGGGCGATGCCCGCAATGTTGATCGGCAAAATCGTGGACATGTAGAGAAACAGAATCAGCGCGATGGCGCCGGCGATTCCAGGAATCAGGACGCCCGGATTGTTGATTTCGCCGATGATTCCATAAATCGCGATCAGCAGAAGGATGAACATCACTTCCGGACGCCAGAGCACCTGGAAGAATTTCTCGCGCGGTTCCATGGGAATCTGCGTGACGTTCGCGCCGGCGGTTTCGAGTTTGCGGTCTTTGATTTCGCGCCCGTTCAGCTTCGCCAGCAAATGGGGAATGTCGTCCGCGATAAGATCGATGACGTTCAGTTCGAGCGCCTTCTCCGCGGTAATGGAGGCGCTTTCACGTACCGCGGATTTCGCCCACTCCGCGTTGCGCCCGCGCTTTTCGGCGATGCCTTCGATGTAGCTGCTGGCGAAGTTCTCCAGCTTTTGCTTCATCACGTCGTCGGCCTTTTCGACGTTTCCGCTGCTCCCGATGGAAACCGGATGCGCCGCGCCGATGCTGCTGTGCGGCGCCATGGCGGCGACGTCGGCGGCCATGGTGATGAAGGTTCCCGCGCTGCCGGCGTTCGCGCTGGAGGGCGCGACAAATACAACGATCGGCACACGTGCGGCGTAGAAGCGTTCAATGATGTCCTTGGTGGAATCGAGCAAACCGCCGGGCGTGTCGAGCTTC
>CAMLLE010000545.1 GCA_946480555.1 uncultured Verrucomicrobia subdivision 3 bacterium | reverse complement strand
CGGAAGCCGCCGCCAGGTATTATGGAAACCATGCGTGAACGGGTTTTCGAGCAAGTCTCAGTGAAGATGCGAATTGCTGGTCTTGCGCCGCGTGTTGCTTGCCGTGCCGCGCCCCTTGAGTCAGAGTTACGGTCATGAAGCCCCTGTTCCCGGTCGCTGCCGCATTTCTGTTTGCTTCATTGCTCCATTCACCTTCCGCTTCGATTGATCAGGACGCAGATGGTCTCGACGACCTTTGGGAACTCCAGTTCAGCGCTCAAGCGATCGCTGCGCATGTGGATACGGATGGCGATGGTTTCAACAATGCGCGGGAGAGCCTCGCTGGAACAAATCCATTTGATGCAACCGCTCATCCGAAACTCCGCGTGATGGCGGTCTCGGATGGATTACGCCTCACGTGGGATGCGGTTCCTGGAAAAACTTACGCCATCTCGGGCAGCACCATGTTGGGAGGCGTGTGGTCGAATCTGCTGCAAACGACGGCGGCCCTGCCGCTGAATCGATTGGATCGCGTGCCGGCAAACGCAGCGGAGTTCTTCCGATTGCAGATTGCGGATGGAGATTTCGATGCGGATGGGGTGACGGATTACAACGAATTGCAGCTGCAGTTCGATCCGCTCAGCAGCCATTCCGGTCGGCAGGACCAACCCGATTCCCAACGCATCAATGCGGGTCTGACCGCCGCGAACACGGTCACGATCGCCGCGCTCGATCCATTGATGTCGGAACGCTGGCCGGATCCGGGATTGATCGCCATCCGGCGCAGCGGCGGCTTGCTGCCCATCACCGTTCAGTTTGCTATCAGCGGCACGGCGGAAGCGGGCGCGGACTTCATTTCCTCCGCGACCAACAGCATTATGATTCCGACCGGCGCGCGCGAAGTCTGGATTGAATGCTTGCCGATCGCTGATGAGAACGACGCAGAACCCGAAGAAGCGGTCGTCATCACGCTGCAACCCGGCACCGGCTACACCGTGGGTGCGAGCAATTCCGCCACGCTCACCATCGCAAATGAAACCGGCAGCTCCGGGCCGTCCGCCAAAGCTGCGGCGCGGTTTCTCATTCAGGCGGCGTTCGGACCTGACCAGGATTCGCCGGCCGATGCTGATTACGTTCCTGAGAACGTTGAGGAAGTGATGGCGTTGGGATTCGAAGGCTGGATTGATGATCAGTTCGCGCGCCCGGTGAACTTGATTCAGCCGTGGGTGGATTGGGCGGACACGAACGCGGTGGTCGATGATCTCTACGGCAATTGGAAGGAGAACTCGTGGTGGAATCGCGCGATGGGCGTGCCGAAACTCTGGCCGGATGCGCCGACGAATACGCCTCCCGATCCGCTGCGTCAGCGCGTGGCGTTTGCGTTGAGCGAAATCCTGGTCGTCTCAGATCGGCCGGAACAACTCGCCGTCGAGCAGCGCGGCATGGCGAATTACTACGACCTGATGGTGAAGCACGCGTTCGGGAACTACCGCGATCTCCTTTACGACGTCGCGCGTCATCCGGCGATGGGCATTTTTCTGAGCCACCTTGGAAACCGGAAAGCTGATCCCGCGAACAAGATTTATCCCGACGAGAACTTCGCGCGCGAAATCATGCAGCTGTTCAGCATCGGCCTTTGGGAGTTGAACCCGGACGGCACCCGCATCCACGGCACCAACGGCCAGCCACTTGCCACTTACGACAACGGCGACATCACGGAACTGGCGCGCGTGTTCACCGGCCTGTCGTTTGGCAACAATGCGGACTTCCAGCTCGATCCCCGCGATTACACGCAGCCGATGAAAATGTGGGACGCGGAACACGATTGCGACGCGAAGACGCTGCTGGGAGGGCTGCAATTGCCGGCGCGCATGCCAGGTCCGGGGAACACCGGCACGGCTGGGCTGGCCGACGTGGACCTCGCCGTCAGCAATTTGTTCGCGCATCCGAACGTCGGTCCGTTCATCGGCAAGCAGCTGATTCAACGGTTCGTGACTTCGAATCCCAGCACCGGTTACGTGGCGCGCGTGGCGGCGGCGTTTGCGAACAACGGCAGCGGCGTGCGCGGTGACATGAAAGCATTGGTGAAAGCCATCCTGCTCGATCCCGAAGCGCGCGATCCGCAGATGATGACGCAGCCGCATTGGGGCAAATTGCGCGAGCCATTTCTGCGCGTCGTGAACTTTGCGCGAGCGTTCAACGCCAGTTCGCCCTCGGGCTGGTTCCCGCTTGACCAGTTTTCGCTGGATCATTTGCAGGATCCGATGAACGCGCCGAGCGTGTTCAACTTCTTTTTGCCGTCGCACAGTCCGCCGGGGCCGATCACGCAGGCGGGGCTGGTCGCGCCGGAGTTTCAAATCATCAACGCCAGCTCGGCGATCACCGGGCCAAACTATTTTTGGAACGCGATCCAGGGCGACCTGCATCGCTGGGGCGCGGGCAACGCGAATTACTCGGTGCGGTTGAACCTTACGAACGAGCTGGCCTTGATCGTTCCGGCTGCGCAGATCAATCAAGATGTTCCTGCCGGGCCGGCCGCGGACCCCGATGCGCTATTGCGTCGGCTGGATCTGGTTATGACAGGTGGAACGCTTTCGCCGCAGCAGTTCCAGATCATTCGCGAGGCAACGCTGCGGATTAATCCGCCGACCTGGCTGTGGCATCGCGAGCGACTGCGACTGGCGATCTACCTGATCGTGACTTCGCCGGAGTTCAATGTGTTGAGGTGAAGCGCGTGATGAATTGCAATTCAGCTCAACGCGGAGGCGCAAAGAGCGCAGAGAAACGCGGAGGGAAATGCGATTCTCTGCGGTCCTTGGTGTCCTCAGCGTCTCTGCGTTTTGCACGCGCCTTGTCCATTGCTGGATGCAAATACATTATCAAAGGAGGGATATGAAGACTTCGAAGACCATTAATCGCCGCACTTTCCTTCGCCAGGCTGGTTGTGCGGGCATGAGCTCCATCCCACTGTTGAACACGCTGCTCAGCTTGCGGCTGAGCGAAGGCTTGGCGCGGGCGGACGTGCCAAATGGCGAGTATCGCGCGCTTGTGTGCATCCTGCTGGCGGGTGGAAACGACTCGTTCAACATGCTC
>CAMLLE010000544.1 GCA_946480555.1 uncultured Verrucomicrobia subdivision 3 bacterium | reverse complement strand
GAGCACGAGCATTGGGCGAAGCGGACATTTGGAATCGCTCTGGCTTCCGCCGTGCTCGCGACGGCTTCGATGGCGCTGTTCCGTTGGCCCAGGTTCGCGCGTGGGGTGGCAGTCGCGGCGGCGTGTGTAGCGTTCACTGGAGTTTATGCCGTGTATCAAACCGGCCATCACGGCGGCGCGCTGGTGTATGGAAACCATCACGGGACACGATTGGTGCAGAGTTCGATGGCGATTTCTCCGCGCGCCGTGCATCACGATGGCGATTGAGATTCAACCTGCGGCGCGCTTGAAAGCCTTTTCAGCTGTCACAAGAATGGGTTCACCGTGAAGATTTTACTGGCCGAGGACGACGAGAAGCTGCTCCGGCATCTGGCGGCTGGTTTGCGCGAGGCGGGCCACACTGTGGATTGCGCGAGCGACGGCCTTGAAGCGCGATGGGCTGCAGAGAACGGCGCCCATGATGTGTTCGTGCTCGACATCATGATGCCGCAACTTGATGGCGTCACGTTGCTGCGCGGTTTGCGGCGCCGGGGAATCACCACGCCCGCAATCTTCGTCACCGCGCGGGGAGACGTTCGGGACCGTGTCGCGGGACTGGACGCGGGCGCTGACGATTATCTGGTGAAGCCCTTTTCCATGGACGAGTTGCTGGCCCGCCTGCGTGCGCTGGGCCGCCGGCAACGCGGCGAAATGAGCCAGGTGTTCCGCATCGGCGAACTGGAAATCGACATCGTTGCCCGTGCGGTGAAACGCGGGAATCGCACGATCGAACTCACGAACCGGGAGTTTGCGCTGCTTGAATTTCTGGCGCAGGCCTCGCCCAAGACCGTCGCGAAAACTGCGATCGTGGAACATGTCTGGGACCGGAATTTCGATGGCGGCACCAACGTGGTGAACGTCTATGTGAATTACCTGCGCGCCAAGATCGATGATCCCGGCCAGCCTTCCCTGATCCAGACCGTGCGCGGAGTCGGGTTTGCCCTGGTGGGACCGGGAAGGAAATGAGTTTCCAGATGATCCATGCGAACTCGATGAACGTGATCGGCACCGGCCTGTCCGCGACGGCTGATCGGGATCGCTTATTGCGGTTGGGGATGATGCCGTGATGAAATCCCTGCACCTTCGACTAACCCTGTGGTTTGCGATCAGCTTCTTCTGCGTCGTCACGTTGCTGGTGCTGTCCGCCTACTGGCATCTCGATCATGAACTGAGGAAGGAGAAATGGGAGCGCGCTCATCCCGGGCATCAGGACTGGACGCTGCACGCGAGTTTCAGCGACGACGAAGTGCGGGACATTCTGGATGAGCTGATCGAGGTCTGGCTCATCATTGGAGTTCCGCTCGCCGCCCTGGCCACGGGCCTGGCATATCTGGTCGCGCGGCGTTCCGTCCGGCCCGTCCGCCGCATCAATGAACAGCTCGTCAGTCTCGACGTCCGGACCCTTTCGAAGCGGATCGATGCGCCGGACGTTGATCCGCACATTCGCGAGCTGGTGGCGCACTTCAACCAGCTGCTGGCGCGGCTGGAAAGTTCGTTCGGGCATCTCCAGGAATATACATCGCAGGTTGCGCACGAACTGCGCACACCACTTCAACTGATGCGGCTTCAGATTGAGGCCAATGCTGCCGCCATGAAGCCTGATCTCGCCGAATCGCTGCAGGACGAGCTGGCCCGGCTTTCGAATTATGTGGAGACCGCGCTCACCATTGCGCGCGCCGAACAAGGCCGGCTGGAGCTGAGCCCGGAATCGATTCTGTTCAAGGATTTCCTGGCCGATCTGCTTGAACCGTTCGGACGCCTGGCCGTTGCGGAGCAACGCCGCCTGCTCTGGAGCTGCCCCGCAAACGTTGTTGTTCATGCGGATCGGGACACACTCAAGCAAATGCTCGTGAACCTGCTAGCCAATGCGTTGAAGCATGGCGAGAACGACATTTTTCTGCGGGTCCGCGCTAACCGGCGGGCCGCCACTCTGTTGCTGGGAAACCGGGCGGCTCACGAGGCTCCGGCCGCCGCCAAAGGCCTCGGCATCGGATTGCGACTGGTTCATGCGCTGGTGCAGTTGATGCCTGGCGCGCGGGTGCAAATGCGCCGCCATCGCTTCTTCTGGGTGCGGCTGCAGCTGCCCACAACTCACTCGAATGACCAGCGTTGATCGATCAGCTGGATTCAACCAGACAGCCCGGCTGTGCGGTCATAAGCGATGTGCGCTGGATGCGCGTGCGAGCAGTTACGCTCATTGCGGTCGCGCCCGGACTGAAGCCGTTGCCTTCTCGCGGTACACGCTGGCATGGAGTTGGAACAACGCGGGCGGCGGGCGGATGCCCTTCGAACGTGTGGGGAAGAACAGTTGCCGCGACGGAAATTCCCGATGTTAACGAAACAGTCAACGGCCCGGATGCGCTTTCTAATTCACCAAATAGTTACCGGCATTCCCGATGCTTGGCGAAACCGCAATATCACAAATGTCTAAACGCCACTTGAACTTGAGCCGCCAGCGCGCGCGCTCGCCGGTTCGGACGCGCGCCGCAGTAACCGCCAGCGCGATGCTGCTGTTCGCCAATCCACGGCTTCGCGCCGAAGACCGCGTCGATTACCGCTACGAAGATTATGCCGAAGAAAATGGCCGCATTCACGTGCAGACGCATGGCGCGTTCTTCGAAGCGTCGCTGACACCCTGGCTGTCACTGAAAGGCAATTACATCTACGACGCCATTTCTGGCGCGACGCCGCTGGGCCCGCCGTTCCTGCGCGGCTCAAACGCGATCAACACCGCCACGATCGATGACATTCGCAACGCCGGTTATCTCGAACCGTCGTTCAAGCTCGGCAACCACACGCTTTCGCCACAGGTGGCCTACAGCAAGGAAAGCGATTACGAATCGATCGGCGTTTCGTTGAGCGATGCAATCGATTTCAACGACAAGAACACCACGCTGTCGGTCGGCATTGCGCATTCGTTCGATCACATTCTGCCCAATGAAGGGCAGTTGCAGAATCTGGGCGATCCCATCACACACCGCCTCCGGAAGGACGACACCAGCGTGCTCGTCGGTGTGACTCAGTTGCTGGGACCG
>CAMLLE010000543.1 GCA_946480555.1 uncultured Verrucomicrobia subdivision 3 bacterium | reverse complement strand
GTTGCCTTCGATCGATCCCGCCGCGTCGTTGTAGATCCCCTCGCCCGGACGCGAGAGCAGGCGCGGAGCAGGATTGTCCTGATCCATGATCAGGTAGGCGTCAGCCTCGTTGCATTGAAGTGCGATGCGAATGACCATCTGGCCCAGAGTCGCTCGTGCCAGCGTGTAAGCGCCGCCCAAGGTTTGCGAACCAAGAATGACGTGAATGCCAAACGCGCGGCCCTGGCGGACAATGCGGTCCAGCAACACCGCCGCCCCCTGGGACACGCGGTCTTCCTCCGTGAAAAACTCCTGGAACTCATCGATCAACAGCAGCGAACGCGGCAGCGGCTCGCGCCCGCCGGCACGCCGGTATCCGGCCAGATCCTGAACACCGAGTTCGCGGAACAAATCACCGCGTCGCCGCAATTCTGCGTCCACGCGTTCCAGCACGCTCAAGCCGAACTGGCGGTCGCTTTCAATCGCCACCACGCGCGCATGGGGCAGTTTCGCGGTCGCGTAGCCTTTGAACTCCACACCTTTCTTGAAATCGACGAGATAGAACTCCACTTCCTCCGGCGAACACCAGAGGGCCAGATTCGTAATGATGATGTGGAACAGCGTTGATTTGCCTGATCCAGTCTTGCCCGCGATCAATGCATGCTGGCGCGTGCCCTTGCCGATTTCCAGATACTGGAACTTGGTTGCGCCCGAGCGGCCAATCGGCACGCGCAGTTCCGAGCCGGTTTCCTCGGTCCAGATCTTTTCCTGTGGTGGCGCCACATGCGAGAACGGCACTTCCACACGATTTGAATCGCGGCTGCTTTCGCCCACTTGCTTCAAGAAATGCGTGGCGACTTCCGGTGCGGGCGGCGCATCGAGCTGCAGTTCGGTTCCCGGCAATTTCGTCCCGGCAATGCTGAAGCCTCGATCGGTCCCAATGATGTTCAGGCAATACTTCCGCAAATCATCCGTCACGAATCCCTGCGGCAATGGCTGGCGCTGGTCCCAGTGAATCAGCGTGTAAACGCCGCAACGTGCGCCGCTCGTGACGATGTTGACCAGCCGTCGCAGCGCGGTGTCGGTGAAGTTCACCGGAAAATCCGCAATGACCAGGAAATGATATTTCTCGGCAATCGTTCCGGCCTTCGCGTTGTATTCCGCGATGGTGGGATACTCATTGCGCAGATACATCTGGATCACTTTTTCCATGTGCTCGTTCAGTTCGGCGAGCTTCTCCTCCAGGTGCGTCGATTGCGTCCAGATGCGGCTGTTGATGTGGCTTTCCTCGTAATCAGCCAGGTGCATGAGCCCGGCAAAATTCTGACCGAGCCCCACGGGATCAAAGATCGTGAAGCTCAACTTGCCCGGCGGCGTGCTGGCCAGCAGGCGGAAGATGATTCCGTTGACCATCGCCAGGGCGGCCTTCGCAGCGTGGCCGGAAGTTTCGATGAGAATGGAACCTTGCTCCGGAAACTTCAGCAGCATTGGCAATGAAAGCTGCACCGCGGGAACGGGAAAGGGCGAACTCCCGGCCGCTTCGCCGAGCTGATCAATGCTGACTTCGAGATTCCCGAAGCGGGCGGCGTTGATGAATTGCGCGGGCGGCGTCCATTGATTGAACTGCGGATCCGTCCAATCCGGAAACAATCCCTGCGCCTCAGCCGCGCCATGCTGAAGCGATGCGAACAGCGGTTCCGTCAAGTTCCGCCATTCCGCGGCGAGTTCATCCATGCGTTTCTGGAATTCCGCCGCATATTGCGCCAGCCGGTCGCGATGGGCGCTTTCGAGTTTCTCCTTCTGGATCGCCCGGCTCTGCGCGAGCGTTTCCAGCGCGGCGGGATGTTTCTGGTCCAGCTCCGCGAGGCTTCGCTGGCGCCAGGTTTTGATGCGTTCGCTCACGCGCTGCGCCTGCTGATCGATCTTCGCCGGGCGATTTCCCAGCTGACTGAGCCCCCGCTTCACCCCCTGGCGCCATTCGAGGTTGAGCGAGTCGCGTGTTTCTTCGAAGCGGGCTTTCGCCTGCGTTTGATTCTGTTGATGCCGGGCGTGTGCTTTTTCGAACGCCGCTTGATGCAAAGCGTGGGCGCGGGCTAGATCGCCGGTGAATGCCTCCGCCACGGGCCGGGCCTGCCCCGCGCCCAGCATGCGGCCGATTAACAGCAGGATGCCAGCGACGAGGCAACCGATCCCGATTTCGCGCCATGGCACATTTGGCGGAAGTTTCGCCGCCACCGGCGAGACCAGCAGACCGCCAGCAACCAGGACGATCATCGACAGCGCCAGCGGAAAAAACCGAAACACCTTCGGCAGAAAAGCGCCCTTGAACTCGACCAGGCGCTTCCGGATTCCTGCTTCCAACTCGTCTGCACGGTGCAGCAGCTGGTCCGGATCGCCGCCCGATTCAGGCGGGATGGGCACTTCGCGCGAGAACATCCGGGTCAACTGGCCGTACCCGCTGAAGGCGAATCGGACCGCCACACCGAGATCGGCCAGCGTCTGCTGGCTCCTGGCGAGGCGTTCCTGAAAGTCCTTCAAAACGGCATCCGCGGCGGCAAGTTCCTCGTCACGCTGCTTCTCCGCGCTGAGTGTGCCTTCCTGGACCTTGTATTTGCGTTTGTCCTCGTCGCGCCGGATGGCTTCCATCGCACGGCGGCGGCTTTCGATGTGCGCCTGGTTAATTCGCGCCTTCCGCCGTTCGAACCGCTGCTCCAGTTGCTGCACTGCCGCCGCGTGATCCGCTTCAGCCACCGCCTCCAGGCCAGCCTGGCGTTCAGTGAATTCCCGCATGGCCGTCTCGTGCGCGCGAATCTCGCCCGCAGTGCGTGTCCGGAAATCGGCATCGGCGCGGGCCGCGCGGGCATTGAAATCCTGAAGTGCGGCGCGCAATTCGCCCAGTCGTTGCAGCGTCTCGGTGGTTCCCAGAAGTCTATTCACAATCTTTCCTGACTTTTGCCAGCAGCTCGTCGAGTTTCTCCATCGCCGTGATGGTGCGATCGACGTTGAAGAACAACTCTGACAGGTGGTCCTTCTCAAATTGCTCGGCCTTGGCGTCGCGCCAGTGATTCCGCGTTTCATGCCAGCGCAGCCACAGATCCTTGG
>CAMLLE010000542.1 GCA_946480555.1 uncultured Verrucomicrobia subdivision 3 bacterium | reverse complement strand
GACGCAGCGCTTCGAGAACGGTCTTTCCCTGCAGCTCCGCGGAAACACCGAACAGCCGGTTGAAAGCACGGTTTGCGAGCAGCACCCGCTCGTTTTCGTCCAGCAACAAAACGCCTTCAATCATGCTGTCGAACAACGCGTGCTGCTGGTTCTGGAGTTCGACCGTCTGCCGTTCGGTGGCTTCACGCAACCGAAGCTGTTCCGCCGCGGCTTCTTCCTGCGCGTCACGAAAACGGTTGCGCCAGAGGAAATGCACGGCCGCCACCGCCGCGAACGCAATGCAGATGGTTAGGTAAAGTGACGACACGGTTCAGCGTTGGACGTTTGCCGGCATGAACTTCAGTTCTCTTCGACAAACCGATAGCCAACTCCACGAACGGTGTCGAGGTAACGCGCGGCCGGGCCGAGCTTCTCGCGCAGGCGGCGCATGTGGGTATCGACGGTCCGCGTGTCCACCGTGCTGTTGTAATCCCACACATCCCGCAACAGCTGATCGCGGGATTGCACACGTCCGCGGCGTTGCGCAAGCACGGTCAGCAACTTGAACTCGGTGGCCGTGAGATCAACCACCTTGCCGCGCCAGCTGACGTGGTAACGCGGCAGATCAATGAACAGTTCGCCAAAGCGCAGGGTTTCCTTGTCACCGTCTTCGACCTTGCCCCGCTGCAAAATCTTCTTCACGCGCAGGACCAGTTCTCGCGGGCTGAAGGGCTTGGTGACATAATCGTCCGCGCCCAGTTCCAGGCCCAGGATGCGGTCAATTTCCGCCGCCTTGGCCGTCAGCATGATGATGGGAATCTGCGCCGTGGTGGCATCGCGGCGTAACATCCGGCAAACCTCCAGGCCGCCAATCTCGGGAAGCATCAGGTCGAGGATGATCAATTCCGGCATGTTGCTGCGGGCTTTTTCCAGGGCGGCCGTGCCGTCCTCGGCTGTGATGACTTTGTAACCGGCCTGTTCCAGATTGAACTCCAGCAGCTCAACCGCCTCGGGTTCGTCATCCACGACTAGTATTTTCTCTCTCACACCGTGCTCTGGATACCATGGGGAATGTTGCAGAACAATGCCAGCACGGTCACAAGGATGTTACGAAACGGTGACGACCTCAAAGAACCCGGCGTTTTCGTGGCGTTTCAAACGGAGCCATCCCGGCGCACGGGCGGCTCACCCGCGAGAAACGAAACCAACCAGGAAGGTGCAGGCCGCATGCGCTCCGTTACAGAAATGTGTCCGGCAAACTCCGAAGCAGGTGCAGTGTCCATTGCCCAATCCAAAGCGACGATCCGTTCATTTGAAGTTCCACGAGGTCTGCTCCGTTCGCCCGTGGTTATTCCCCTTCAGCCTCAAATCATTTGCGCGCGTTCGCGTGCGATTGCGGTCTGAGCGCAGGTTTTCGAGTGTCGGCGGTCATGGACAGCCGCTACAACGAATTTTGAAGCCGAATCTAAAGACCGCCCGGATAATCCGCCATCAAGGCGAGCATTTCGCGCACGGCGTTTTCCATTCCCACGCTCAACGCGCGGCTGACGATGCTGTGGCCGATGTTGAGTTCCACCAGATGAGGCACCCGGTAGAGCGCCTTGAGATTCTCATAGTTCAAACCGTGCCCTGCGTTCACACGGAGTCCCAACCCATGTGCCTGACGCGCCGCTGAAATCAACCGGTTCAACTCCGCTTCGCGCTCCCGTTCGCTCCCGAAATGCTCGGCGAACGCTCCGGTATGCAGCTCGATGAACTCCGCCCCCGTTCGCGCGGATGCCTCCACCTGGCGTGCGTCAGGCGCGATGAACAGGCTCACTTGAATCCCGGCATCCCGCATCTTAAAGCAGGTTTCCTTCAGTGCTGGTTCCGCTCCGATCACATCCAATCCGCCTTCGGTCGTCACTTCCTGGCGCCGCTCGGGCACGAGGCAGATGATGTCTGGTTTCAACTTGAGCGCGATCGCCACAATCTCCGGAGAATTCGCCATTTCCAGATTGAGCCGCGTGCGGATTTTTTCGCGCAACGCCCAGACGTCGCGATCCTGGATGTGCCGGCGATCCTCGCGCAGGTGCGCCGTGATGCCATGCGCGCCGGCCGCTTCGCTCGCCAGCGCGGCAGCCACGGGATCAGGTTCTCCAGAGTTGCCGCCGCGATAGCGCGCTTCGCGCACAGTTGCGACATGATCGATATTGACGCCCAGTTTCAGCATGGTGAAAGACCGCCTTCAATTTCGGCGGTGGCGGGAACATAAGCGCCGTTCGCTCCATCGACAATTAAGTTTGCGCCACGCCGATCAACTTTGTTTGCTGCGCGCGTGATTCCGTTGCGCTCATTCGGCAAATACTGGCTGCCCGTGTTGATCTGGATGGCAGTGATCTTCTCCGCCTCCGGCGACACCAAATCCTTCAATCGCTCCTCGCGCATCATCGGCCCGCTCGTGAAACTGATCTACCCGAACATATCGGAAGAGAATCTGGATCGTGTCGTGACGTTGATTCGGAAGTGCGCCCACCTAACGGAATACGCCATCCTCGCTGCGCTCTTCTGGCGCGCGCTGGAAAAACCCGCCTGGAGGAATCCCAAACCATGGAACCGCAACGTCGCCATCGCGGCGGTGATATTTGTCGCTCTCTACGCAGCCACGGATGAGTTTCATCAGAGCCTCGTCCCAGGTCGGCAGGGGCAATTCAGCGATGTGGTGATCGACACCATCGGTGGGATCGGCGGAATGTTGCTGGTCTGGACGATCTGGAGAATCCGGTGCCGCCGGGTGCAGCCAGCGAGCTGAGCCTTCCCGGCCCGCCTCCTTCCATCCGCCCTTTTCTCCGTTTCCAAACCGCACCGCTCCGACTACGCTCCCGCCGCACGCATGAAACGGCCGCTGGGAATCGTGGCGCTGCTGTATGGAGGCGGGTTGTGGCTGGCAGATATCACCTCGCTTCCACTTTCGTTTTTGTTTCCCTTCACCGCCGCTGTCGCCGCTGCCGCGTTACTCGCACCGCGCGCCCGCGGCTGGCTCGTGCCTTTGCTGATTCTCCTCACGGCGTGGACGAATCTCGCCTCGCGTACCGCCGTCATTTCTCCCAACGACTTGCGCGTGCT
>CAMLLE010000541.1 GCA_946480555.1 uncultured Verrucomicrobia subdivision 3 bacterium | reverse complement strand
CGAATGTTCGTTGTTGAATGTTCCCCATTCTGAATTCGTGGAGAGAACGCTGGAGGCAGAACTTGGAATCCGCGTCGGCGCCCACTCTCGATTGAGTTTCAAATTTCCGTCAGTTCCGTTGAAAGGTTTTGCGATTTGAAACGTATATACCTTTGTCACCGAACGAAGTATCGAGACCCTCGATTCGCCCTGTGATCCGGGCGCTGGCCGCTGCAAATGCGGCTGCGGCCCACACCACTTATGAGAGTACTGTTGCAGAATTCCGATGGGATGTTCTGGGCCGCGCCGGGTGAATGGACCCGCCGGATCAGCGAGGCCTACAACTTCCAGACCCGCGCTGACGCAGCCGCCGCCAGCCGCCATTTACAGACGACGGGCGCGCGCATCTACTACGCGTTCCCACAGACTGGTTCGAATTTTTCGGTGCCGGTCCGAAGCACCGCCGCAGGCCCGCTGTTAAAGATGAGTTGATGCCGGGCGTTGGTTTTCCGTCCGAGTTTGCTGCCGTTCCGATTCTTCGCTGTTTGCTGCTGGATCATGTCTGGAATTCGTATTAAGCACGCCCGCTGCTGCCGCTGAATCTGAATTTTCACAATCCGATCAACTCCAAAATTGAAATGCTCGCCCCCGCCGCTGTGTCCCGGGACCTGCGAGAGAGAATCTGAGTACTCCATCAATCAGAACCGCTCAATGCCTCCAGCCCACTCGTGAGAATACTGCTCCAAGATGCCCAAACAGGAATGTACCTGGACGCCGCGGGACAATGGACCACGCGGCCGGAAAATGCCCGCAACTTCAGCTCCGGTCAGGAAGCCATCGTCACTGCCCGCACGCACGGATTGCGGGCCGGGCGGATGCACTACATTTTCCGCGAAGCTGCCATGAATTTTTTCATTCCTCTGGGGGAAGGCGTCCGCCAGTTGCGAAGCTGACCGAATCGGCATGCCGGGAGTTTACGGCAAGGCAGTCCGCACTTCGCTGATCAACTTGGGCATTCGGAAAGTCTTCAACGATTTGCTTCGCGTGCCACGCGGTCCAGATTGGCGCTCAGCCAGCGAACTGCGTTTGTGATCGGACCTTCGTAGCCGGCCAGCGCAGTCACAGCTTTGAGATGCGTTTCGTTCAGGCCGCCTTCGGGCGCGGACTCGATTGACTTCACCGCTTCCACAAATGCATTCGCCAACTGCAGCCGCGCCGCTTCGATCGTGAGTTCCGGATCGTTCACCAGTCCAACCTGCGCCCGCTCCCACGCTTCGCGAACCGCTTGGGCGAAATCAAAACCCGGGCAACGTCGCAGCGCGGGAATAACATCGACCCGGCCGGTTTCCAGATGAACGAAATGCCAGAGCAGCAGCGGATACGTCGCTGGATCGCGCGCTTCAGCGACGATGCGCAAGGCGTCCGGTTCGACGGGAATTCGGCGATCGCGCAGCACCTTGATGATTGTGGGCAGCAGTTCCGGTTCCCACGAACGATCCGGCACCGCGCGCACCAGCAATAAATTCCGCTCCAGGCTGCGCAAGAACGTGGGCAGATGTTCGCCGCGCAGTCGTTCCTTGAGAAACGGATTCACGCAACGCCACATCAATCCGGAAGGAACGGGCAAGCGCTCAAGCACCAGCGGCACGGATTCCGGTCCCAGCGGGCGGAGCTTGGTGCGAATCAAATCAATGGCTTCTTCAGAAGCAAACGCCGGAGCGTTCTGGAAAATCGTGTCGAGATACTCAGCCACGTCGGCCGGCGTGGCGTTGGATGCAATTTGAGCTGCACGAATGGCGTCCAGTCCAGTGGTGTTCGCATCTCCCGGCGGCCGCGAATGCTGCCACGTGTAGAGAGTCGTGCGCAAAGGAACGTGGGCCGTGCCTTGATAAACCGAGGCGAACACCACCAGCTGCGCCGCTTTCAACCAGTCGTCCGCGGAAACCCCGGTGAGCCGTTCGCGCAACGTGGAATATGGAAATGCCACCGAAATCCGGATCGCCTCTTCCGAGCTGAGAATGCCTTGAAGGGACCGCATCGCAATCAGCGTTGGGGCGATTAACGCCTCGCGATAGCCCGGATGGTAAAGGACGTAGGTATTGCGGGTTTTCGGTCCCAGCGCGAAGTAGCGCTGACTCGCAAATCCGCGCCCGGGGCTGCGGTTGAACCTCGAGCAAGCGGTGATTTCCGTCAGCATCACGTTGATTTCGCCCCTCTCCGTGCGCACGGATTCGAGGCGCAAGCGTTGTGCGGAATCGATGACGTGAGTACCGGATCGAAATGGCAGTTCGGCAATCTTCGTGGTCGCAAACAAATCGACTTCCAACGAACCGCTGATGTAAGCAGGCGGCGGATTCGCGCCGAAGCGTTCGGTGGTTTCCGGACTGAGGAATGTAGACGGCGCACTATTCGGAGAACGGCCCAGCCACAAAGTGTCGCCCGGGAATTGCATTCTGATGGATTCGAAAAAAGAGCAAGCGCTGCCGGAATGGACCGGCACGCTGCGAGCCGCCGGCCTGCCCGAACCAATTCGAGTGGGTCTGAACCCATCGGCGAACTGAACGATGGGAAACACTTCCTGAATTACCGCCACCTGGTTCGAGGCCAAACCGGACAGGCCAATTTCCCGGGCAACTTGCTGCACGCCGGGCGGAAGATTGGTCTCGATCAAGATCGCTTCCGGAGCCGCAACCGATGTGAGGCGCGGCTGAAGAAAATTTGCCTTCCAGGCGATGACGAGAACGGGAAACGCAAGGAGTCCGCCTAGAAAACAGCCAGCCGCGAGGCGCGTCCGACGAAGCAAGCCATGCGTCAGCCACGCGACCAGGGCGGCAAACGTCGAAGTCAAAACCGCGGCAGTGATCCGGCTGGCTTCGCCCGATTGAGTCGCCCACCAGAGGGTTGCGGCTTCGTCAACGATTCCCGCGCGACGCAATCCTTCCACCGCGATCGTCCAAGCACTCATCAACACAGCCGCGCCCATGACCGAGAGGGCGAATTGCCATAGCGAACGAGTGAACGAAGCGAGCGCCGCCACGACAGCGACAAATCCCACCGTCCACATTCCTGCTTCTGCAAACGCCAGGAACAGGATCGATCCGGAATTG
>CAMLLE010000540.1 GCA_946480555.1 uncultured Verrucomicrobia subdivision 3 bacterium | reverse complement strand
TTTCGAGTCCCGTTTCGCAGAACAATTCGGTCGACACGGCGCTGGAAAGCGCCGCAAACCGGCAGCCTGGAAAGGCTGCCCTACACTTTGTCGGCCCGGATCACGGGCATGATGGTGCGGGTGCCAAGTTGCGCCCGGGTTGGCACGGCGGAAAGCTGCGTTGGATTCGCCGCAAATCCCAAGGCGGTATGGCCCGCTTGTGAATAACGTTCCAATACAATTTGCTCGTGCAAGCAGGAGCTGCTTCGCACCATTCGCACACTAATTATGGCGACTGAAGAACGCGTGCTTTGCTTCAAACGGACTCTCCTCGAAGAACTCGGAGCCTTTCAGGGCATCTGCCCGGACGTGGAGAAATATCTTCCGGTCGTCACCGCTCCAGCCAATGTGCTTTACCTCAATCGCAGCGAAGCGGAGCTGGACAAAAACTTCAAGCAGCTGATCCCTTACGTGCTGATTCTCTGCAACGACAAGATTCTCCGGTATCGCCGCGGCAAGGGTGGCGGTGAAAAACGGCTGCACGGGCTTTATTCAGTCGGCATCGGCGGCCATATTTCCGAAGAAGACACCGGCACCACGGACGGTCCCGGTTATTACGAGGGGATGCGCCGGGAACTGATGGAAGAGATCGCGCTCGAGAAGGCCGATGAAGCGGCGGTGGGCCTGATCAACGACGACAGCACGGAAGTCGGCGCCGTGCATTTCGGCGTGGTTCACATCATGGCCACAAACGATGAATCCATCCTGAGCCAGGACAGCGGAATCGCGGAACCGGAATTTGTCTCCATTCCGGAAGCTCGAAAGCCTGGAATCGCTCCTCGCGCGGGCTTCAGCGGCTGGCCTGGCCGTGTCAGAAGCCGTGAGTCGATGCTGACGGACCACTGCCGCGGCGGAGTCGGGCCCTTTCAGAAATTTTTCCCCTTTTTGAAAATTCTTTGAAAGATTTCCGGTTTTGAAACGTATTTACCTGCGAGTCTGTTTGCGCAGGGATGAGAATTTTGCTCCGGAGCCAAAGGTCAAAGTTGTATTACGCGGGGGACGGTGAGTGGAAGTCCGAGCCGGCGAGTGCGGTGCCGTTTCCAACCAGCCTGAAAGCGTGGAAGATCGCATTGTCGCGTTCCTATGAGCCGCTCGAGTTGGTTTATTTCTTCGACAATTTCACCGAAGCATTCAGCTGCCCCATAGAGCCGCACTCGTTTTCGGCGCCGCAGGTTTGATCCGTGCGAGGGAACGTGGTGCGCGGCGCGTCATTTTTGAAATCGTTTCACCGCGGTTTACCAGGCTGACGCACAGCGGATCGCCTCAACTGAGATTCGAATAACGATTCGGCGACTCTGCCAAAGCTGATTCACTCCGGGCTGGGATCTACCTCTTTCCAACCTCGCACTTCCGTCAGTTGAAGTCTTTCGTAGCTGTTTACCGGGAAAGGAGCAGGCACGGCGATCAATTCGGCTGTTTGCGCGTGCCGGCTTAAGAACGCGCCGAGTTGTTGATCCCAATTCGCCAGATAAGGCAGCTCTGACCAACCCGTGCCCTTCAACGGTGGTTTTGGCAGCGAGCCGGGAATTTCCTGCGCTCGACCCGAAACAGCGATGTTTCCGACAATCCAAACCCGCGCGCCATTCTTCAGAGTTCGTTGGATACGGCTGAACACCGGCTGAAGCGCTTCAGGATTTCCCAGGTGCTTTGCTACGAGATCAAAATGTGCGAGCCGGTGATCGTCCAGGAGAGGGACCGTTAGCCAGGGCGCAGCACCGCGGAAGTAGCGCTCAAAGGTGATGCCGCAATGCCATGGAGTGACGATGACCAGATCCTGAGCGGAAGCATCCGCGGCAATCGCCCGCGCCAGCAGATCCACATTTGTGAAACGCTGCCGCACATTCTCGAACGTCAACGGCACTGAGAAAGTCGCAATCAACAACGCTACGCCTGCGGCGACTGCGCGCGCTTTGAGCGTTTGCAGGAGACAGGAATCCAGCGAAACGGCAACCAGCGCCAAAGGCGGAAGCAGGTACCAAGGTTGAATGTCCATTCTGGTCCAAATGCTGAAAGCGCCGAACGCACACGGCACCAGGACCAGCGCCGCTGCGGAGAATAACGGCAGTTCAGCACCAGCTGCGGGAGCTGGCGAACCGGCTTCCCTCCCGTCAGATTTCCGCCCCGCCACTCCAACGCGCACCAATGCAATCGCAACAAGGCCGAACCAGACCCACGCGAACTGCATGGTTGGATAATTCAAAACCGAGGCTGCAGTCCGCCACGCGAGCGCCGGACGGAAACCGATGCGCAAGTTCGCGGCGGAATCCGCGGCGCTGGTGATTGTGCTGACGTAGGGAAGCAACGAAGCCGCGGCAGCCGTCGCGAGCAACAAAATCTGGACCGCTGGAAAGCGCAAACGGTGCTGCCAGCAGACGATCCAAGCGGCGAAACAGAGCGCCGCAAACAGCACTGCGTTTTGAAACAGCGTTTGAACGGAAAGGACACTCAACGCCAGCAACGCCAGCCATCGCAGAATGGATGGCCGTTGCAGAAACTGCCGCATCGCAATGAAGACGCCGAGGATGAGCACCGTTCCCAATCCGTAGGCGCGCAGGGAATCACCGTAGATGATGAGCACAGAATTCAGTGCGAACAGCGAAACGCTGACCATGGGCAGAGAATTGCAAGCCAACCGCGCCGCGATCCAGAAACTCGCCAACAGCACCAATCCGATCGTGAGACCCAGGCTGCGCAGTTGCAGATCGCCGCCGCCAAAAACTTCACTCCAACCACGGACAACCAGCGGCATCAGCACCGGAAACGAATCCTGCGTCATGGCTTTCAACGACGCGGATTCCGACAGATTGACTAGATTGACCTCATCGCGCCACAGGCTGCCGGCGGATTGGAAGCTGATCAGATGCGCCGCGATCGCGGCTGCGGTCAGCACGACCGCCGCAAACCATGCTAGCCTGCTGCACCATTCCTTCTTCATGGCCGCAGGAGCGCCGCGCTACTCCCACTCGATCGTTCCCGGCGGCTTGCTCGTGATGTCAAAGACGCAACGGTTCACACCCTTGACTTCATTGATGATGCGGCTCACGAGCTTT